>DYRY01000085.1 GCA_020718465.1 Anaeromyxobacter dehalogenans
ATTCCTCAAAATGGTGAAGAGATTCAAGAAGAGGAGTAATCTTTTTATTTACTTATACCACCTAAAAAAATATTTCTAAATTTTTTGTAATATCTAAAAGACTTAAAAAATAAATGAAAAAAATAAATATTTTATTCTATTTTTTCACTTAAAATAATTAATCGTTTTCTCTCTTTTTGTAGAAAAAAATATGTTATCAAAAATGCTCCAAAATCTGAAGCAGAACCAGCAATCCAAACCCCTTTTAAACCCATGAATATTGGAAAAATAATAAGAAATGGAATAAATAGGATTACTTGTCTTAGAAGATTTAATATAGTTGATATTTTTGCATTTCCTATTGCTAAAAAATAGATTGCACCTATATTTTGAAAACCAATTAAAAATATAAAAAGAAAAAATAGTCTCATTCCCTCTGTTCCAATAAGAATTAACTCTTTATCCCCTTTACTAAAAAGTGATACAAAAAGATTAGGAAATCCCATAATCAATATAAAACCAAAAAATGCAATTCCAGTTGCAACAATAATTGTTAATTTTAAGGCCTCCAAAACTCTTAAATATTTTTTAGCCCCATAATTAAATCCAATTATTGGTCTACAACCTTGATTTACCCCAAGAATTGGGAGAAAAATTATTGATGAAATTGAGTGAATAACACCCATTGCAGCAATTGCAACCTCTCCACCATACTCTAAAAGTGTTCTATTTGATATAACTCCAACTAAACTTGCTGCAATTTGCATTAAAAATGGTGAAATTCCAATTGATAGTATATTTAATACAATATTAAATTTTAATCTCATTTTTTTTATTGATAGTGTTAAAACTCTTTTAGAGCTTTTTGTAAAATGGTAAATCACCCAAGATGCAGAGACTATATTTGAGATGACTGTTGCAATTGCAGCTCCCTGAACTCCCATATCAAAATATAGAATAAAAATTGGATCTAATATAAGATTCAATAAACCACCAATAAGTGATGTTTTCATTGCAATTTTGGGATTTCCCTCTGATCTTATTATATTATTCATACCAAAAGAGATAAAATTAATTGCAAAAAATGGAAAAATTATAATAGCATAATCATGGGCATAGCCAATAGTTTTCTCTGTTGCTCCAAAAAGATAAAGTAACTCATCAATAAAAATAAAACTTAAAATACTCATTAAAATTGCTATAAAAATAAAGAGAGTTACAGCATTTGAGAGTATATTTTCTGCCTGCTCTTTATCTTTTTGACCTAAATGAATTGATATTAGAGAGCTTGCCCCCATACCAACAAGCATACCAAAAGCAACAATTATTGTAAAAACAGGAAATGTCACACTAACTCCAGATAGTGCAAGAGTTCCAACATATCTACCAATAAATACTCTATCAACAATATTATAGGCAGCAAATACCATTGTTCCAACTATTGCTGGAATAGAGTACTCAATAAGTAGTTTTCCTATAGATTTTTCACCTAAACTCATTTTAACCTTTTAGATTAATATTTTTTATTTTTTAATGTTTTTATTTATCAACAATATATCTAAATTTTGTAAAAAGATGATACTCCCCTTTTTTATAAAAAAGATGGAGTTTTTTTACAATTTCATAAAATTCTTTATAATCCTCCCCAATTAAAACTTTTGGAGTTATCATAATCTCTGATTGATAGTGAAAAATTTGGTTTTCTGCTTTAAAATATTGTTTTGATTTTATATAA
The DNA here is from genome assembly GCA_020718465.1 of Anaeromyxobacter dehalogenans. Lineage (GTDB taxonomy): Bacteria > UBP6 > JAFGXH01 > JAFGXH01 > JAFGXH01 > JAFGXH01. The sequence goes on from DYRY01000085.1 coordinate 1,715, forward strand.
TCTAAATTAATCTCCTCATTTTTTTCATTTTCAAAAGCTACTGTGTAGTTTTTAGAGAATTGAACATTAACAGTTGTTGATTCAGAAAAATAATTAATCTCAAGAGGATTATCCCGTTTTGTTAAAGTATTATATTTAAATGGATGTGAATAGGATGTAAAAAGGGATGACCATCCAGCAGGAATAATATTATTGATAATAACAAAACTTTCGCCATTTGTTCTAAATCCATCTATACCAAGTTCAATTAAAAAATCTAACTCAATAATTAAATCATCCCAGCTATTTTTAGGAAAAATAATATTAAAATCTGATAAAATTGAGTTAGGAATCATCTGTTTAAGAAGTTGTTCAACTAAGAGTGATTGTTCCTCCTCATTAAGCTTATTAAAAACAGAAAGTGGATTTGTTTTATAGAAAGAGCCAATATTTAAAACAGCTTTTCCCTCAATAATATCGGTTTCATCTACTTTTAGAGTAAAAACTCCTCTATTATCTGTTTTGAATTTACTATTTTTTTCATCTATATTATTTTTTTGTAGAAGGTATTTTGATTTATCTGAATTTATAAAATTTTTGTATAAGATATCTCCATTTTTATTAAAAAAGATAGCTTTTTTACCATTTAAATGTGATGGAATATAATCAATATGATGGTTTGGATACTCTAAATCGATATATTGGTTTTCTTTTGGTATATATGTTATTTGATGGCTACAGATATCCTCTAAAAAACTGTTTTTATCAAAACAAACTAAAATATATTGAGGATTTAATCCTTTTTTTTCTGCCCAAAAATAGAGTAAATCCCCTTTTTTTATATCAAAATTAATTTTTTGAGTATTTGCATCATTTTGTAAAAATTGGTAGATATCCCAAATATTATCTATTGTTAATATTTTCTTTATTATATTTGAGTTTTCATGTTTTTTTATTGAATTTAGTTTTGAGAGAAAAAAATATTTATAATCTAGAGATTTAGAGTATTTTTTATCTCTATTAATAAGAATATATGGTAAAAATTTATGTGGTTGTGGAGAGAATGGTTCCTCCTCATATTTTTTTAGATTTTCAACCTCTAAAATATAGTTTGAATTAATAAACTGTTCATAGATTTTTGAACTCTTTTTTAAAAATTGAAAATTAATTTTAGAAAGTGTTAAATTTTTATCTGTTTTTATAGAGATTTTATCAATATAAAAATATCTCTCCTGAAGAAAAAGGTAAAAATCCTCTTTTTTATGCTCTATTTTATATATTATCTCTAAAATAGAACCATTTTTAACTTTTGATATAAGTAGATTATTTTGGATAAATTTAGGTGAAATCTCAATTTTTTCATCACCATAATAGGAATTTATCTCAAGAATTTCAGACTCTTTAGGTGGGAAAAAACTATAAAAAAAGTTATGGATATCTGCAACACTATAAATATATCTTCTAAACTCATCTATTTTATCTCTATTTTTCTCTAAAATAATCTCTTTTAGAAGAATTTTATTTAAATCTCTACTATCTGAAAGCTCTTTTGTAGTGGAGGAGGTTTTTTTAGTGATTTTATATTCAGCAAATTCAGAAATCTTTTTCTCTACTCCTTTATATTTCTCTAAAAACTCTCCTTGAGGATATTTTTTCTCAAGCTCAGACAGATAGTTTTTAAACATCTCTTTACTATTTAAGGCAAGATACTCAAGATATTTAAGTTGTAAATCTATATCAAAACCTTCCGAATTTTTTTCAAGAAAGTGGATATATCTTTTGAAATCGAACAATTTTGATGCTTTTTGTAGTTCTGGTGTAAAAAAAATATATGATTTATCAAAAGAAACTGATGTTTTTTTGTTGTTTTCTGTAAAAACTAAGTTATTATCATCTGTTTTTTCATTATTATCTTTTTTAAAAAATCTATTAATAATCTCCCAATAGATTATTTTTGCCTCTTCAACTCTGTTTTCTTCAAGTTTTAGCTCTAAAACTTTTCTATAACTATCAAAAGATTGTTCGCTTTTATGCCAATTTAAAAGATTTTCATCTGTTTTTTCCCACTCATATATAATTTTTAAAGCATTTGGAGTTTTATATTTTTTTAAACTTTTAATAATCTCTGGATTTGCTTCAATTTTTTGTAAAATATCATAAATAGATAAAGAGGATTTACCCAATGCAATTAGTTCAATAAGTTTTTCACTACTGATTTTATCGATTTCACTTTTATTTTGAAGTGGAAAGTGTTCTGATTTATCAGATTTTATAAAAGCCCCCTTTTTTTCTAAAAAATCTATATCTCTGTTTAATTCAAAACTATTTTTCTCTTTAAAACTACTATTTTTAATAAAAACAGATATATTCCCACTTTTTTCAGAACTATTTTTAATTTCAGAGTTATCTCTTATTTCATAACCACAAATAGCACCATATATATCAATTTTAAGTGGTGTTTTATATGAAAAATCCCCTTTTATAATAACTTTAAAGTTAGATTTACTATTTTTAATATCAAAATTATCTATATTTTTATCGATTTTTAATCCATTAATCTCAATTTGTAAATCAATTGAAGAGTCAATAAAAATTTTGCTATCACCATTTGAGTTGCAGAAAAACTCTATAAAATATAATCCAGCTCCAAGATATAACACAGGTAACTGGGCATAAAAACCACCATCAAAATCAAAGTTAAAACCAGAATATCCACCATCAGTAATAAAATCTTTAGATTTTAAATAGTGGGATGAAAAATCAAAAAAAGCCCCCTCTGGAATCTGAAATGGTCCCCAAATTTTATATCCAAGTAAATTTTGTTTAATAAATTCATTAATTTTTATATGACTATCTTTTTTTGTGTTAATTATATTTTTTTCTAATTTTTTATTTGAGTTTGCAAATAGCAAATTCTCTAAAATAAAGAGATTTATAAACAAAAAAAAGAGCTTTTGTAACATTTAAAATACCAAAACTAATGCAACTAGAGATTACTTTTAATATAATTTAAAATCAACCATTTTTTATTGAGCAATTTAAAAAATCATAAATTACAAAAATTTTATCTGATTTCTTATGTTTTTTTTGAATTTTAAACAAAAAAGAGTTTTATCTGATTTCTTATGTTTTTTTTTGAATTTTAAACAAAAAAGAGTTTTATCTGATTTATTTGATATATCAATTTATCTCTCAATATCTCTTCTTTTGTATAAAACATACTCTTTATATATACATTTGTTTTGAATAAAAATAAAACCATTAGACTCTGCAAGTTTTTTTGCCTCTTCAGAAACAATTCCCTCCTGAAGCCAAATAACTTTTATATCTCCATTTTTTTTATTACGCTCAATAGCCTCTTTAACAATTGAGATAGCCTCTTCAGATGGTCTGAAAACATTTAAAATATCAATCTCACCATCAATATCCATCAAAGATTTTGAAACAGTAAGTTCCCCTATCTTATCAACAGTTGGATTAATTGGATATATTGTGTATCCCTGTGAGTGAATATAGAGAGGAACTGAATTTGCAGCCTTTCCAGCCTGTTTTGACATACCATAAACAGCAATATTTTTTAGCTTAAAAATATCCTCATTCATAAATAACCTCTTAAATTTACCATAATTTATTATATATTATATTTTAAAAAAAAATAAAGATTTTTATTAAAAATATAGAATTTTTCATTTTTTTTTCATACTCTTGAAAAATAATATAATAATAACTATAATAGAGGCGGTATGAATGATTTTGATTAAAACAAGGATAGTTATGAATCTGATTAAAATGATTTTTGGTAGTAAAAATGATAGAGAGATTGCTAAAATAATGCCTCTTGTAAAAGCAATTGCCTCTATTGAGCCAAAATATGAGGTAATGAGTAATGATGAGCTAAAAGAACAAACAAATATTCTTAAAGGTATGTTAAAAGCTGGTAAAACACTTGATGATATACTTCTATTTGCATTTGCAGTTGTAAGAGAGGCCTCCAAAAGAGTTTTATTGATGCGTCATTATGATGTTCAGATGATTGGTGGAATATTTTTACATCAAGGAAAAATTGCAGAGATGAAAACAGGTGAGGGGAAAACTCTTGTTGCAACACTTCCCGTTTATCTTAATGCATTAGCAGAAAAAGGGGTTCATGTTGTAACTGTAAATGATTACCTTGCAAAAAGAGACTCCGAATGGATGGGTAGAATTTATAGATTTTTAGGTTTGACAGTTGGTGTTATTGTTCATGGACTCACTGATGAAGAGAGAAAAGAGAACTATGGTGCCGATATTACCTATGGAACAAATAATGAATTTGGATTTGATTATCTTCGTGATAATATGAAGTATGATATTGAGGATTATGTTCAAAGAGATCACTTTTATTGTATTGTTGATGAGGTAGACTCTATTTTGATTGATGAGGCAAGAACACCTCTTATTATATCTGGTCCAACAGAGAGCAATGTTGAAAAATATGCAATTGTTGATAAAGTTGTAAGAAAATTAAAACAGGATATTCATTTTACTGTTGATATTAAGGATAGACTTGTTCTTTTAACCCCTGAGGGACTACAAACTGTTGAAAAAGAGCTTGATGTTAAAAATCTTTATGATCCAAGTAGTATTGAATATCTACATCATGTTGAGCAATCTTTAAAAGCCCATGCAGTTTTTAAAGAGGGAGTTGATTATGTTGTTCAAAATGGTAAAGTTATTATTGTTGATGAGTTTACTGGTCGTTTGATGGATGGAAGAAGATGGTCTGATGGTCTTCATCAAGCAGTTGAGGCAAAAGAGGAGATTGATACACCAATTAGGGTTAAAAGATTGTTAATGCAAGGAGTTGAGCTTGATTCTTCAGATGCAACTCCTCCAAAAGTAGAAAATGAGAATCAAACATTAGCCTCTATAACATTTCAGAACTACTTTAGAATGTATCAAAAGTTGAGTGGTATGACAGGAACAGCTGATACAGAGGCACCAGAGTTTTCAAAAATCTATAAATTAGAGGTTTCTGTTATTCCAACAAACAAACCAATTAAAAGAGTTGACTCTGAAGATTTAATATATAAAGATGAAGATGAAAAGATGGAGGCTATTGTTGAGGAGATTAAACGGGTTTACTTAACAAAACAACCTGTTTTAGTTGGAACAATCTCTATTGAAAAATCGGAAGAGATAAGTGATGCATTAACAAAAGCAGGAATTCCTCATAATGTTTTAAATGCAAAAAATCATAAAAAAGAGGCAAATATTGTTGCTCAAGCAGGTCGTTTTGGTGCTGTTACTGTTGCAACAAATATGGCTGGTCGTGGAACAGATATTATTTTAGGTGGAAATCCCGATTTTCTTGCAAAAGAGGAGATTGAAAAAATAGATCCAGTTCCAGTTGATGAAGAGTATAACTCTCTTTATGAGGAGATTTTAAAAAAATATAAAGAAATCTGCTCAAAAGAGAAAGAGAAAGTTATATCTGCTGGTGGGCTTTATATTTTAGGTACAGAGAGACATGAGAGTCGAAGAATTGATAATCAGTTAAGAGGACGTTCTGGTCGTCAAGGTGATCCAGGTAAAAGTAGATTTTTTATATCTCTTGAAGATGAATTGATGAGACGTTTTGGTGGAGATAAAATTGGTTCAATGCTATCCCGTTTTGGATATAAACGTGGAGAACCAATAACACATAAAATGATATCAAAATCTATAGAGCGTGCACAAAAACGGGTTGAGGGTATTCACTTTGATGCCAGAAAGCATGTTCTTGAATATGATGATGTTATGAACCAACAGAGAAAAACTATCTACACATTAAGAAGAAATCTTCTTGATGGTATTGATTTAAGGGAGAAAGTTTTTGACATTTTAGAGGAATTAACACTAAATGTTGTTGCTTATGCAATAAGAGATGTTCATAGACCAGAGGAGTGGAATTTAAGCTATCTTAAAGATAAAACAAATGAGCTTTTTAATTTTGAAACAAGTTTTGATGGACTTAAAAGAAAAGAGGACATTGAGGATTATATCTATAATAAAGCAGAGAAAATCTTTCTTGATAAAGAGATAGAGTTAACTCCTGAAAATTCTCGTCAAATTGAGAGATACTTCTATCTTCAATCTCTTGATTACTTATGGAAAGAGCATCTTTTAATGATGGATTTATTAAGAGAGAGTATTGGTCTACGTGGATATGCACAAAAAGATCCTAAACTTGAATATAAAAAAGAGGGATTTGCTCTATTTAAAAATATGCTTTATAGAATAAAAGAGGATTTTGTTAAAAAACTTTTTAGAGTTCAAATTGAGGATGATTACTCTCAAAATCAGGCTGATTTTGATCAAATTCGCTCAATGAATGAGGGATTAATGAAGTTTAATCTTGATGATTTTGAGGATGAGGATCAATCTGAAAAACAGGCAACAATAGATGCAATGAATAAAGGTGTAAATCTTCTTCAGGAGCTTTCCTCAAAAGCATTAAAATCTTTCTCTTTTGAAAAAGAGCGTCAAGATATGCAAAAATTGATTCATACAATGCAAACAGGAGATACTCAAAACACTTCTGATGAGCAAGAGGATGATGATGAGCAAGATGACTCTGGAAAGAAAAAACAGGAGAGAAAATTTACTCAAGTTTCAAGAAATCAACGTAAAAAAACTAAAAAGAAGTAGTGATACTCTTAAAAAAAAACAAATTACATATAATGCCAATTCAGGATTAACCTGTTTTTATAAAAAAATCAAATAGAATCAAATTAAATTAGTGGTTTTGAATTACGATTTTTATTATTTTAAGAAAAACAACTTCAGACACCCTAAAACACAGAATTAAAACAAAAGCAAAATATGAAACAAAAAAATAAAAAATAGAAAAAAAATCATAATAATAAAGAGTTTTAAAATTTAATATTGTATAAAATTTGATTTTTAGATATATATCTAATTTGTGATAATATTAATTGTCACTTTATATCTAAAATTTTTGAGGATTTTCATGGATATACAAAAACAGATTGAACTACTTGAAGATGCAATATACAGTGGTTCTATAAAAGAGGATATAAATGAGCCTCTTTATATTTTTGAGCAATGGAGTGACTACTTAACATCTATAATTTTAAGTTATCTTCAATCAGATGATATTGAATTTAGAAAAGTGGCAGTATTAATTATATTAGCCTCTAAAAGTGTTGAAAAAAAACTTTTCTATCCACTTTTTAGAGCTGTATTAGAGTGGGAACAAGATTATATTCATGAAATATACTTATCCTATATAAAAGATAATAGTGAACAATTTACAGATTTTTTATATCAAACTTTACTATATGTTCAACCAGATGAGATGGAGTTTTTTATAAAAGTTATATCTTCTATAAAAGCAAATCATTGTGATGCTCTTCTATTTTATATTTTAGAACATCTCTCTTTAAATGAAAATCAAATAAAAACTCTTTATAGAGCACTTATTGGCAATGAAAATGGAGTTAAAACAGTAAAAGATTTCTATTTTAAATCTAAAAGATGGAGTGATTTAAAAGATTCATTAAAAACAGATAGATTTTTACCAATTGTATACTCTGATTTAGAGGATGAAAACTCATTTTTAAGAAAAAAACTCTCTCAAGCTGGTAGAGTATCCTATTTTTATAATAGTGATGAGGAGAATTTTCAGGTTTGGATTAAAACACCTCAAGATAAAAAAACATTGCTTAATGATTTATCTGGAATCTCTGTTAATTTTATTTTACCATTTCCAAATCATATTGCTCTCTATTTTCTTTTTCAAACAGAGGAGAGTTCATATCAAATAGCAATAAATCTTGATATTAATAATAGTTATGACTCAAATTTTCTATCCTATTTGGCAACTGAAGGGAGTTTAAGATTTCTATTTGTTGATGATAATTTTGAAGTTGAAAGTTATGCTGATTTTATATTTGCAGAGGAGATTATTCCCAAATTCTACAATCAGCTTTATATTTCAAAATATTTTTTAGATTATGAGTGGCTTACAATTGAAAGAAATCTACCTCTTGTTGAGAATGGTGAGCTTGTTATTTTTGAAATTCCAGTTTCACCAGTTAGAAAAGCCTATAGAGATATCTCTCTTTTTGATAATATTGTAAATTTTTTAAGCAAAAGTAGTTATGTTGAGTCATACCTATTCCGATTTCAACCAATTTTTTATAAAGATGATGACTTTCAATTTTTTGGTTCAGAGGAGTTATTAGAAAGGACTTTAAGAGAGTATATAACTCTTATGGATGCAAAATATCCATTTTTCATTTTATTTTTCTATAATGGAGAGCAGGGAGTTGTTAAATATATGAGTTATCTTCTTTCTGAAGATGTTACAGAGTCTGCTTTACGAGAAGAAGTTATAAAACGTTTAGTTTTTTCAGCTCAATATCTTTATAGTAGAGGAGTTATTTATTACGATTATATTATGAAAATTGCAAAATATTTTAAAATTGAGTTAACAGAGCAGTTTATGAATCGACTTGCAGAGCATTTTGAAAATTTAAGTTAATGATTTTAACTCTCTTGAATTACTTTAGTTTTATATCGATTACTCATGCTTTTTTAAAGTTGTTTTTTATCTTTATTATCAATCTATAATCTCGATTTCAGGAAGATAAACTCCCTCCTCAATTAAAACAATTCTTAATCCCTCCTCAAGTTGATTTAGTTTTAGCTGTTTTAAATAGTCCTTCATCTTTTTTTGAGTTCTATTTGATTCTTCAAAATAGAAAAAAACTTTATCATAATTTGACTCTAATCTTTTTTTCAAAATATACTCAATAATCTCTTTACCACTCATTGGATTTGTAAAGTAGCATAGTGGTTCGAAATCATCTTTTTTTATAATCTCAAGCAGAAGAAGTTTTTCACTTTTTAAAATAAAGATATCAAAGTAGATATTGCTTGGATTTGAGTATGGATGAAAAAAACTAAATGTTAGAATTCGTTCACCAATAATTGAGATCTCTTGTTTCTGAATAACTTTGTTTTGAAAAAAATACTCAATATCAGTTCTACCAATCCATTTAATAAAAAAGTTTATATTTCCATCACTATCCTCTTCAAATTTACCCTCAACAGGAATTTTAAATCCTTCAATTAATTTATGAAAAAGATTCCCATTTATAGCACAATCTGATAAAGATGCAAGTCGTCTTTTATATTGTTTATCAAAAGCCTCTTTTTTACTCTCTTCAAAAGATAGTATTGCTTTTTTAGTTTGACTCTCTCTCTCTTTGATTAAAATCCCTTTAATAAACTTAAAGTAGTTCAAAAGTTCGTTAAATTTTTGACTCCAAGACTCTATTAAAGATATTTTTTTTAATTTTTCAATTAAAATTGACTCAATTTTATCTATTGAGTGTGATAACTCATTTTTACTTGATGTTATTGTATCAGAATTACTATCTATTTTTTCTGATGGTAAATTTTTGTTTAAATTAGGATATTTATCTGATTGTAAATCTTGACTTAAAGATAAATCATCTTGTTCTTTTGATTTTACAACATTTTTTTTGCTCTTTTTTGAGGCTACTTCCTCTTTTTGAGATATCTCTTTTTGTGTGTTAAGAATAAAATCTATCTGATTTTTAGAAAGATTTTTAATTGAATCTAAAAATCTTTTATATTGTAACTCTCCATCAATTAGATCACTGTATGAATCATAAGATGTTCTAAATTCACTATTCCACTCATCCTCATCAAGTGTTGAACGCTCCTCATTTTTATGATGTCTTTCAAAAAGAGTATTTATAACTCTACTTATATCTAATATATTTTCACTTAATGGTTCTGATGTTTTGTTAATTAGATTTAACATATCTTGAATATAGAGAATTTTCCATATATTCTCAATAGAGATATTTTCAAGTTCATTTAGTATCTCAAATCCAATCTCATTTCTTGGAATAGTTTGGTAAGGTTCCCAATATGATACATTTTTTGCAATATCTCTTATCATTTCCATATCAAAAGATGCAGATTCAACTTTTTTAAAATAGAAACATTTTTCAAACATCAAATCGTCCTCCAAAAAGATGTAATAGAGTACCTAAAATTCTTTATATTTTCAAGCTTTATGCTAATAATTTAGTTTAATAAAAATAGATCTGTTTTTAATT
>DYRY01000086.1 GCA_020718465.1 Anaeromyxobacter dehalogenans
AAAAAAGTTTCAGAAGAGAAGAAAAAACCAAAAAGAAATAATTTAGAAATATCAGGAACATTTAGAACCCAAAAAGGTGCTGATAATTATCTTGGAATTATGTCAATAATTTCAACTTTGAACAAACAAAAAATGCCAGTTTTAGAGTCATTAAGAAAAATTTTTCCGCTAAGTAGTTACGTTTTTTATGTTTTATAAATTTTTTTTGATTTAAAGAAAGAAAATTAAAAAAAATTTAGAATAATAGAGTTTTAAATTTGTCTAAATTATTTTTTATGGAGTTATTATGAAAAAATTAGTAATTTTAGTTACACTTTTTATATCAATCTCACTATTTGCAAAAGTTAGTGAGGAGGAGATGGCGGCTCAATTTAAAAAAGCTGACTCAATCATGCTTCAGATATCTGAACACACAGGTAGAAAACCTGATTTAGATGTGAAAAAAGCTTTTACAACAAAAGAGGATGTTATAAAATATGTTAAAACTCAATTAGATCAGCAATATAAGGGCGATGAGTTTTTAGTTGAGGAGTCTCTTTTAAAAATATTTGGAATTTATGATTGGGAAACAAGTTATAAAGAGAAACTGTTAAATCTTTTAGAAGAACAGGTTGGTGGCTACTATGATCCAGAGAAAAAAACAATGTATCTATCAGATTGGCTTCCAGAATCAATTCAAGAGACAATTTTAGCACATGAACTTTTTCATGCAGTTCAGGATAAAAACTATGATATATTAAAATATTTAAAAATGGATAATAAAAACTCCGATGCAAAAGTTGCAGTTGCATCTGTTTTAGAGGGAGAGGCAACTGCAATAATGATGGATTACATGCTTGTTATGAAAATGGGAAAAAAAGAGATGGAGTTTGATAAAATTCCAAATCTTGAAAAACTTATGGAGATGCAAATGAGTATGCAGAACAACTCAATGCCAACTCTCTCTAAATCTCCAAAAATGATTCAACAATCACTTGTTTTTCCATATTTAAAAGGATTATCTTTTGTAAAATATATAAAACAGAGCTCTGGATGGAAAGGATTAAATGATGTTTATAAAAGAGTTCCAATCTCAACAGAACAGATTCTTCATCCTGAAAAATATTTAAATAATGAGAAACCAATTGAGATAAAAGTGAAAAATCCAGAGAAACTATTTAAAAATAGTAAGCTTTTGGGTGAAACTATTTTGGGTGAATCATTTTTTCATACTCTTTTTAACACAGATGATATTGATAAAACAAATAAAGATGATGCAAATGGTTGGGGAGGTGATAAAGTTTTTATTTTTAGAGAGAAAGAGAATATTTTTGCACTTCTTGTTTATGAAGGAGATTCAGAGGAGTTAAATAGCAAACATTTCGACTCTTTAAATCTATATTTAAACTCAAAAAATCTAAAAAATTGCAATAAATCAATAAAAAATGGTAAAAAAAGCTACTTTCTAATGAATTTTCCAGAGGAAAATTGTGAAAAAGTTTTAAAAGAGTTAAAATTATAAAAGTTTTAAAACTTATTTTGTTAATTTTTTTATTTTTTAGTAAATAATTCTTTTTACAATAATAAAATTTTAATCTTCTATCTTGAGAGGTGTTTTGGTTAGATTTTTTTTTGTTTTTCTACTATTTATCTCCACAACAGTTTTATCACAAAGTTTTTTTCATGAAATGAGTGAGTCTCAAATTGAGGAAACAATAAAATTTGTGCATAAAAAAAACAAAGATATCTCAAATAGATTAATTCATCTATCAAATTACTTCATGAAAATGCCATATAAAAATGATCCATTAGGTGAAGGGAAAGATAAGCCTTTATACTCTTTTAAAGAGGTCGATTGTGTTACATTTGTTGAAACAATTTTAGCAATTACAAAATATAGTAATCTAAAAGATGCTATAAATTTTCTTCAGAAGATAAGATATAAAGATGGTGAGATAAATTATAAAAAAAGAAATCATTTTATGATTACACAATGGATTCCAAACAACATCAAAAATAAATTAATTAAAGATATCACAGAGGAGGTTTTTAATTCGATAAAAAATCTTCCAAAAAATAGAGATTTAACAATTTTTGAGATGAAAAAAAATATTAGTGAAGAGAGTTACTCCTCTTTGCTTTTCAAAAAGTTTAAAAAAACTGTTAAAGATTTGCCAATAGGGCTCTACTCTGTTAAATATATATCGCTAAAAGATTTAATTGATAATTTGGACACAATAAAAATTCCAAAAGGTTCAATTATGACTCTTATTAGAAGTGATAGAGCCGATTATCCAATTATTATCTCTCATTTGGGATTTATTTACTCTTATGGAGGAAAATATTACTTTAGAAGTGCATCATATAGTAGAAAACATAAAGAGGTAAAGGATTTTGATTTAAAAAAGTATATATCTTTTTATAAAAACTACACAAAAGATAGCAATTGGCCTCTTATTGGTGTTCAATTTTTTCAACCAACTTTAAAATAAGCTTATAAAAATATAAACTTTTAAAAAAAAATACAAGAAAAATTAAATAAATAATTAGACAAAATTTAAAAATTATCAAATAAAATTTTGAGTTTATAAAGTTTGTTTGACAAAAAACCGATAAGGTGTTAGATTGTTTTAAATTGTTGGAGGATTTATGTTTTTTCTTAACCCCAAAATAACTTTTAGAGATATGGATGATGCAATATTAATTGTTACACCATGGGACCAAAAAATGCACACATTGGAGTATGTAGGACGTGAGATTTTTTTAATGTTAAAAGAGTCTAAAACAAAAAAAGAGATTATTAACTATATTGTTGATAACTATGATGTTTCTGAAGTAGAAGCAGAAAACGATTTTGATAGTTTTCAACAAGAGCTTTTACAAAAAGAGATTTTTATTAATTAAATTTTGAGATTTTTTAAATAACATGTTTTAACCTTATTATATTATTTATTTTTAAGGAGGCTTTATGAAGCGTCTACTACTAATTTTTTTATCTTTTTTTATCATATTATCAGGTTGTGATAGTGATTCAAAAGAGTGTTCTAAAAACAGTGATTGTTCTGGTGAAAATGTATGTTTTGAAGATAAATGTATCTCTCCAGAGATATCTCCAACATTGATTTTTCAAAATATCTCAGATGGAATTTTTCTAAATGCATATGAGTATGATGAGGATTTAAATGAGGCTGGTGTTCAAATTACTCTTTTAATAAAAGCTACTGATATTTCTGATGGAACAGTTGTTGAGCTTCAGAAAAAAGGGGATGATTCATCAAAAACTGTTTCAACACTTGATAATGGTCGTGCTATCTTTAGAGCATTCTCATTTCAAGAGTTAGAAGTGGGGCAGGCTCATACTATTTATGCAACAGTGACTGATAAATACAAAAGAGTAATCTCAACAGGAGAGCTCTCTGTTTTTGTGAAAGATTATAAAATCGAAATAACATCACCTCTTTCAAATCTTAAAGTTGAAGATGATAATAATACAGAGAGATTTTATATTCAAAAAGATGTTACAGTTGAGGTAAGTGGTGTTAATAATGGAGTGAATATTAAATTATCACTTTACAATGCACAAACAGATTCAATTAAAGCTATCTATTATACAACACTTGATAATGGAGCTGCTATTTTTCCAGATGTTGATTTTCCTGCAGGAGAGTGGAAACTTATTGCAAGTTTTCAAACACTTTCAAATGTAATGGTAAAATCAGAATCTATAACATTAACAGCAGATCCAATTCCTGGAAACTGTGAAGTTAATATAACTCCAGTAACAGGTACAGTTATTAATCAAGCATATTTAAAAGATAATAGTATTGAAAATAAAAGAGTACCATTAAGGGTAGTTTCAACATGTCCAGAGGGTTTTTCTGTTACTTTTATTGCTAATAAAGGTGCAACAGATGAGGAGATTATCTCTTCAACAACATTACTAGAAGAGAATGGAGTTTATGTTGCAAACTCTTCATATATTTTTAAAGAGGATAAAGAGAGAGAGGGAGTCTCTTCAAAAATAACTGTTGAAATAGTGAATCCATCTAATACATCTGAAGGTGGTTCTGTAGACTCCATTTATACTATTGATACAATTGGACCTCAATTTTTATCAATTGGATTTCCAACAAATGGAACACTTTTCTATCCTGATAATGATAGAGATTCAGAAACACCTGGAATGCAGTTTGCAACAAGGGGAACAACTGATGATGCAACAGGAACTCTTTTTGTTTCTGTTGATGATGGAGTTAATCAAGAGTTTTCAGGAGCTTTTAATTCAGAAGGTGCATTCAACACACAAAATTTAGAAAATCCCTATGTAACAATTTTAACATCAGGAGATAAAGTTTTAACATATAAAGCTTTTGACTCTTTTGGTAATGAAGGAACAACAACTGTAAGTGTAAAAGTATACTCTGATGAAGTTGGGATTCTTTTTGAGAATGTTGCCTCTATAGCAATAACAAATGAGGAGAGAGAAAATGGTGTTAACCTTAATCAAACACATGATATAAATAGTGAAATTGCTAAAATGCAACTCTCAATAAAAGCTTTAACAAATGAGCTTGAGGTTGGAAAGTTAATGGCACTTTATGTTAATGGTGGAAAATATTTAGAAAGCTCTATTGATTCAGATGGTAGTGTAACTTTTAATTTACATGATGAGTTAAAAGGTTTAGATAATGGAGTTTACTCAATATACATAACAACAGTTGAAAATAGTGGTGTTATATCTGAAACATTGACTCTTTATGTAAGTAACTCAAAACCAACCCTTCTTTTAAGCAACTATGAGAATGGAGATTATCTAAATATATCACCAATATCACTTGATATAACAACAACAGGTTTGGTTAATAGTGAGTTAGTTTATCTATCTCAAAATGGTATTGATATTGAGTCTATTGAGTCTCAAAATGATCATGCAGTTTTTTCAAATATAACACTTCAAAATGGAGAGAATCTTTTTATTTTAAATGCAACCGATTTTACAGGAAATAGTGCTGAAACATTGAGTTTTTCACTACTCTATGATGCAGAAAATCCATCACTATCTCTTATCTCTCCAATAGATGCATCAACTCTTGTAAGAGTAGATGATACAAATCCTGCTTTGCCAGGAATTCAAACAGTTGTTACCATCTCTGTTCCAAATGAATTAGAGGGAACTGAGGGAAATATTTATCTTAATTATATTGATGAAAACTCAAATCCTATTGGAACAGTACTTTTAAATAGTGAAAAACATTTTGTTTTTGAAGATGTTTCATTAGCTTCTGGAAGTTTAAATCAGCTTAAAGTTATTGCAATTGATAGAGCAGGAAATAGTTCTGAACTTGATTTTTCACTAACTGTTGATGATGGATGTTACAATCTTGGTTTTTTAGCACCAACTATTAATGGAGCATTCTTGAATGATTCATCGTTTATTGGTGTTGTGAATGTTGCTCCATCAGGAGTTACAAATGTTGCACCAGAAAATCTATCACTTGAACTTTCTATTGCTGGAAATAGTTATAATGCAATTACTAATAGTAATGGATTAACAAATTTTAGTGATGTTGTATTAACAGAGGGAACAAATACTCTTGTTGTATCTTATGATGTTGATACCTTAACAAATTGCCAATTTCAGGCAACTTTAACTTATGACACAACAGCTCCAATTATATCAAAAGTTGAGTTTTCTGATAAAAACAACACAAGAGTTGAGATATCAAATGGTGCTATTTTTTATGCTGGATTACAGTTTGATAGAAGTGGAGATAGTGGTTCTCAAATTAGAGTTGTTGCAACAGTAACAGGTATTGCAAATGGTCAAATGGCAACGCTTAAATCTAATGGTGTGGATATCGCAACATCAACAATAAACTGTGTTGACAATGTTTGTACAGCAATATTTAACTATACATTTACTGAAGGAGGAGGAGCATACTCACTTTCAGTAACCGCAAAAGATAGAAGTAATAATACATCAGAACCATTTAATATTACATTAAATGTTGATTTAACAACTCCAGTAGTTGCATTTGACTCCAATTTTCCTGCCTCATTAAACACTAGCAATGTTATTGATAGACAACCATTAGTTCCTGAAGTTCAATACAATGTTATATCACAACTATCAAATATTCAGTTGGGAGATGTTGTTAAATTTTATGTAAATGGATCTCTTGCAACAATGAGATTGGATTCAGATTTAAATAATCCAATGTCTGCTGAAAAAACTCTAACTTTAGGACAAACAACATACACATTCCCTAATGTAACTTTTCCTGTTTGTAATAGTGGTATAGGTTGTAATCCTGATATTGGTTATGAGATAAGATTAGTTGTTGTTGACCAAGCAGGAAATACAACACAATCTATCAAACAAAACTATAAAGTTCTTGATGAGTTCATTGTTCAATTTAATGATGGAGATCTAATATCTGGAAAGAAAAGAACAAATCAATCAGAAATCTCAATTTTAACAAAAATAAACAGAGCTGAAATTGGTGTTTTAACACTAAAAGTTGCTAAAAAATCTTCACCAACAGTTATAATTAATACACAAACAGCAAATTTTAATGGTTCACAAACAACACATACATTTACACTTACAAACACATTTGGTATTCCAGATAGTGATAGATATATTTTAACTCTATCATTTACAGATCAATCTGGATTTACCTACAATGCTTCCGAAAATGGAGCTTTAGCAGTTAAAAGAACAACACCTTCTGTTTCTCAATTTGTTGTTACACAAGATAGTGATAATAATAAAAGACTTAACAAGTTAGAGGATGGTAATCCTGCAACAACAACACTATTTGAGTCTAGTTTAACAGTTACTACAACAAACCTTTATCTTGATGCAGAGGATTACACTACACAAAGTAGAGCAATTGAATTAAGAAGAGATAACTCATTAGGTGCTCTCATTGGTTCTGGAACTGTTATTAGAAATGGTGATGGATCTGAAACTATCAGTTTAAATGGCTCATTTCCAGAGGGTAATTATCCTGTTGTTGCACTTTTAACAGATAGATATACAAACTCAAGTAACTCATCTGTTGGAACCTATTTAGTTGATATAACTGCTCCAGTGGTAAGTGGTATGTATACAACAAATACCTCAACATCTGCAGAAAAATATTTTGCAAATAGTGTAAAATTTTTAGTTGGGGATGATTCTGATTTGGCAATAGCAGGTTTTCAAACAGAGCTTAAAGTTAATGCAACAGGGGTTAGTGATACTGGTAATATATCTGTTTCAACATCTCCAGCTGGTTTTACAAAATCTGTAACCTCAACTCCAAGTACAACAACATTGGGTGTTGTTAGCATTCCAGATAATACTTATAGTTTTACCATTACTGCAACTGATTTAGCAGGAAATCCAACAACAGTAATATATAGTGGGATTATTGTTGACACACTTGCTCCTAAACTAGATTTAGCAGTCTCTGGTGGTCCCGATTTTATTGATGCAGATGATGTTGACACATCAACTCCTGGTTTTCAAATTGGGATAACAGTAAACAATATGCAAAATATTGAAGAGGGACGAGTTGTAAATATAATATCAAATTTAAGTGGTAGTGATATTATTGTTGGATCTTTTACAAAAGAGGCCTCAAATAGCAAAACTCTAAATATCACACTTGCTTCAGGAAGTGGTAGTTTAAGAGCGGTTACAACAGATATAAATGGAAATAGTGGCTCTTCATCACTAGTTGCAATCTCTGTAACATTAAATAGTTGTTCATTTAATTTTGTTAAAAAGGGAACAACAACACTCCAACCATCTCCAGAAAAAACATACTTCAACTCAAATGATATTGTTGCTGGAAATGTTGTTTTAACTGTTAATACAACAGTTGCATGTACTGGAAATAATATTACAATAAAAAAAGGTGGAGTAGTAGTAAGAACAGAGTCTTTAACGTTAACAACACAAAATTTCAATATTCCTGTTTCAGATGGTGATGACACAACATTACAATTCTCATTATCATCTTTAAATGTTGACTCTTCAATTTATGATATTGTTGGTGATACAGTTGCACCAGAAGTTTTAAGAAGTAATCCAAGTGATGAGAGTGTGACTTATGTTAATGCAGAGAATCCAACTGTTGGTGATGCTAAAATTGCAGACTCAAGTGGTGGAACACTTCATGCACAAGTTACAATAGATGTTAGAGTTCAAGGGGCTGAAAATGGTTCAGTTGAATTAATAGCAAATGATGGAACTACTGATACATCTTTAGGTACAATTACAGAGATTGATAGTAATGATAAAGTTGTTTTATTCACAGGAAAAACATTAACACATAATAAAACACATGTAATTCGTGCAATTGTTAAAGATGTTGCAGGAAATGAGACCATATCAACTTTGTATACAGCAGTTGTTGATGTTGTTAATCCTGCAAACTTTACATCATTTAGTTACAGTGATATTTATGATAATATTGGAGTTGCTTTTGATGATACAGAGAGAAGAAAAGCTGATTTATCACTTGATTGGGCAAAAACAGGAGATGATGATTTAGTTGGTAATGTTGCAAAATACACAATAAAATATCGTCAAGCCTTATTTGTTGGAGATGATTTTGAATTATTAACTGGTGCTCAATCTGTTGATGTTACAGATTCAGAGGCTGTTAATCAAATTTTAACAGGATTGATGTTTCATAAAAACTACACTATTGGAATAAGAGCTTATGATGAAGTTGGAAATGCTTCTGATGTTTCTGTTGTAACATTAAGTGATGATTTAATGTTACAAAGTAGACATTTGGGAACTAATGGTGTAGATACAGTTATGGCACTCAAAAATCTTGGTGATATAAATGGTGATGGATATGATGATTTTGCTATTGGTCAACCATATTATGGATCAACATTTGATGGAAAAATCACTATTTTTTATGGTTCGAATAACCCATCACAAATAGGAGAGGCATCTAAAAAACAGACTATTAGTGGAAATAGTGGTAGTTATGAAAGTTTTGGTAGATGTTTTGCAAGTGGTGATTTTGATGGTGATGGAAATAAAGATCTACTTGTTGGTGTTGAGTATGGAGACTATTTCTTTGATAATGGGTTAGATAACTATGGTGGAGAGGTTAGAGTTTATTATGGTCAAGGTGGTGGACAAAATATAAATACATCTATCATGACATCAATTATCAACTCAGGTAATCATGACAATACAAAAATAGACCAAGAGGGTGATGCTTTTTACTCATTTGGAACAGCAAAATTTGGAATAAGTTGTGATGTTGTTGGTGATATTGATGGTGATGGAAAAGATGATTTTATTATTGGTGAATCTGCTTATACTGTTTCTGCATCTCAAAAAGGGCGTGCTTTTGTAATTAAAGGTCGTACTGGAAGAGTTGCCTCTATTGATGTAAATGGAGATTCAAACACACTAACTCTAAACCACAATTTTGGTTCAATAACAAATTTTGGCTCTAAAGGTCTTGCTGGTATTGGTGATTTAGATAAAGATGGAGTTCTTGATGTTGCTGTTGGTGATTCCTTAAATAAAAAGGTTGCAATTTATCACCTTACAACAAATATCTCTGGCTCATTAACAACAACAGATTCTAATGTTGTTGTACTAAATCCAAATGCAGGATTACAACCATATCACAATTTTGGTGAACAGATTTTATCAAATACTGATTTAGATGGAGATAGTAATTCCGATTTAGTTGTTGGACAGGGTGGATCTGCAAATCCTATAATCTATTATGGAACAGGTTTACGATTTACATCAGCAAAAACTCCTGATGCAAGAGTTAATATTGGACAAACAAATTTTGGTTATTTTTTAGATGTTTCCGATTTTAATGGTGATGGAAAAAAAGATTTAGTTGTTGGAGCAAATGATAATGTTAATATTTTTATAAGTGGAGTAAATCGTTACTCTGATCCTGTTTCACAATCCAGTTTAACATTAACAAGAACAGTTGATTTTACTGAATCAACATCAACAGCACTTTTTTCATCAATAGGAGTTGATTTTAATAATGATGGAGTAGCTGATATTCTATCTATTGATGAGAATAATTCTAACAGAATGTTTTTAAAATATTAGGAGTGAAAATGGAAAACAGAGAAACAAAAAGAAAAAAAGAGTATAAAAAACCTATTATTGAAACAGAGGATGTGATTGAAAGAGTTGCTCTTAATTGTGGAAAGGCTACTCCAACTAATCGTAATGGAACCTGTAATCGTGGTATGATTAGTAGTTGATGCCAATATTATCTAATTAACTCAAATTAACATTTTATATCTATCGCTTTATATATCATCTCTCTCCTAACAAAAATTTTTATTTTATCAATCATAAAAGGGATAATCTTTATCAAAGTGATTTATTGCAACAATAAAGTTGTAATCACCTTTTCCTCCCATAAATGTAAACTCTATTTTAATTTTCATACCATTAACATTTTTCCATCTAACCTCTTTAACTCCATATCCCCAATGTCTCTCTTTAGAGGGATCAATAAATTTAGTTTTGCCACTTATAACCTCATCTGGTTTACCATACTGCTTAATATAATCTATGATAATTTTATTAGTAGCAGATAAACATTTATTAAAATTCTCTTCATTTACCTCATCAATATATTTAGCAAAATGAATCCATGTTAGTTTTCCATTCTCAAATCTATAGCTCCAATTACCTTTTAATCCATAAATATCTTCACTACGACCCCACTGACCTGTTAACCCTATACTATTTTTAAATAGTGATGGATAAGCTTTTGCAAAAGAGTCAATATCCATACCAATATAGAATCTTCCTATTTTCTCACTACTATTATCCTCTGTTTTTGTATTAGATGAGTATTTTATTTTAAAGCTATAATAAAACCATTCAAGTGGTCCATTTGAAACTCCTTTTTGAAACGCATTAAAATAGTTACTTCTATAGTCACAACTTATATCAATACTCATTGTTTTTGTTTTCCAAACTGTTTCAAAAAATAGCTCTCTTTTATTAGTTGATTCTTTATACTTAAAGCTGTTTCTATCAACATAGTTGTTGCTTCCCTTACTATATGTTTCTGGTTCTCCATATATTTTAATGTAATCATTAATAATAGAGTTTGCACTCTCAATTAGCTGATTGAAATCTTTTTCAGACTTTATATTGATATTACCATTAAAATCTGCTGAGATAAGTTTACTTTTATGAAATCGATAACTCCATTTACCATCAATAGTGTAAAGTCTCTCTTGTTGATATAGCTCTTCATTATAAATCATCTCATTTGGTAATATATTTGGTAGTTTTTTATTAAACTCTTTGTCAGAGATTCCAATATATATACCACTTTGAGCATATAGTTTTATAGCAGTTACTATTATGATTGTTGTTATATAATAACTTAAACTTTTCATGTTATAACCTTAAATGTGAGTTTATCTATTAGTTTAAAACATTTATATATTTTCTTTATTCTAATTTTTTTTAAAATATATAAAAAAGAACTCTTTTTATAGCTTTTTTTAAATCATGCAAAATCTTTATTAATAACTATTTATGATATAGTATCAATTAATTAAAGTTTCACTTTGAAAATGTTTCTCAATTCTAACAACAAAGAATTTATGCTTCAGTACAAAGAATTTATGCTTCAGTACAAAGAATTTATACTTCAGTACAAAGAATTTATACTTCAGTACAAAGAATTTATACTTCAGTACAAATAATTTATGCTTCAGTACAAAGAATTTATACTTCAGTACAAAGAATTTACACTTCAGTACAAAGAATTTATGCTTCAGTATAAA
>DYRY01000005.1:0-5611 GCA_020718465.1 Anaeromyxobacter dehalogenans
ATTTAATAAATAATCAATTTTTACACTATTGATTTTCTTTATGTTTTATAATAATATACTTTGTTCTGTTTGTAATGTTTTATATTTTTATGGAGGATTAAATGAAAAAAATTGTTTCTCTTGCTATAATACTTCTGGCATTCTCCTCATGTAAAAGTAGAGAGGATCGTTGTGACCAAGCCATGTATAATTTAATGAATCTTGGGGTTATAGATAATAATACTTATGAAATGAATAAGCCAAAATGTGTTAAGAATAAATCATTTGATGATGAATATCTTAATTGTGTTGCAGAGGCAAAAACAACAAATGAATTAGGAAAATGTATACCAAAAGAGGTAAAAAAGAAATTTGATTAATCTACTTTTAAATAAAATATACAAAAATCCACTAAAAGAGGTATTTTTTGCCTATACACTCTCACTAATTATATTTTTTTTTGCAAGATTTATCCCTTTTATAATCGGAACAGTAATATTTGCAACTCTTTTATATATTCCAGTTATATCAGCACATATTAAAAAAATAGATTTTTTTAATTTTGGTTTATCAAATATTGATTTAAAAAAAAGTTTTTTATGGTTTATTATTGCATCTATAACTATTTTTCCAACATTTTTTTTAGTAGGCTCAATATATTTATCTGTTGATAAAATAGTGATTCCTAAAAATATGTTTGAATATACACTACAACAAATTTTTATCATTGGTTTTTCAGAAGAGTTTTTTTATAGAGGTTATATTCAACCTTTAGTGAAAAAGTCTGTTCAAAAAGAGATTATTAAAACTATTGGTTTAGATTATGGAGTTGTAATAACATCACTACTTTTCTCAATTGGACATTTTTTAACCTACTTTACTTTTTTCTCTATTTTAACATTTTTTCCATCACTTATTTTTGGTATTCTTAAAAATAAAACAGGAACTATATATTCATCAATGTTTTTTCATGGATTGAGTAATATATCATTATATATATTAATAAACTCATTATAATTTAAAGAAATATTCAAAATATAATTTTTTTTCAAATATCAACAATTTTAAGCTAAACTATCTTTTTTATAATAGATAGTCAAATTTTCAAAAAATTATAAAATAAATATCTATTATTATATCTTTATTTTATAGTAAAAAATATTGTATAATAGGCTCTTGAGATTTAGGGAGGTTATATGAATATTGTGGATATTAAAAATAGAGTTGTTGATATTTGGCTAAAAAAAGATTCAATTGAGAGAGATGTTGAGTTTTCCATTATTGAACTTAAAGAGTCTGGTTTTTTTATTCTGTTTGCTCTCTTTCCTTTATCTTATCTTATTAGTTGGGTTATTATTGGTAATAATGGTATTCATACTCCTTTTTTATCTTGGGTTAAAATTTCACTTTTAATGATTAATACACTTGTTATTTTGTTTTATTTATTTTATAAAACATTGATATTTTTCACCCCTTCAATTGGTTATTGTGGAGATTCTACAGAGATATATGGAATTACAAGAGTAGCAATGTTAATATATATGCCAATAGGAGCTATAGTATTTTTAATTCCATCATTTGAATCTTGGTGGCTTCAACCTGTTGTCTCTTCAGCACTTTGTGGATATTTTTTCTTTGATCGAGTTGTTGAAAGGAGTATCTCTGTTGAAGAGCATTATAAAGTTCATTTTACTGTATTAATAACTGCAACACTTTTACTACTTGGTTTATCAATGAATTATCTTATTTTTAAAACATATTAGCAGTGTTTTTTTGGTTTTTTTTATAAATTATTAAACAATAATAGAAAATTTAAAAAATTTTAAACTAAAATGCTTTTATTTTTATAAGAAAATATTTATTATCATTTACTTTTTGGGAACTAAAAATAATGAGTAGTTTTAATTCAATTTTAGAAAAACAGAGAGAATTTTTTAAATCAAATAAAACTCTCTCTCTTGATTTTAGGATAAAACAGCTTCAAATTTTAAAAAATACAATATATGTAATTGGTTTTTTAAAATGCTATAATTAATAAAAAAAGGGAGCAAATGCTCCCTTTTTTACTTCAAAGATAAAAATATAACTATTTTTTGTTTGAAACTTGTTGAAGTGTAATACTTTTTGTAACGGTTCCTTCATCAAATTGAGCTTGAGTTATATTAAGAGTTGCTTCGTATTTGAAAAGTTTTTCACCAAGAGAGTCAACAGCATAGATATTTAAAGAGCCATTATATGCAACTTTAAGTCTCTCTGTATATTTCCAAGTAGATGAACAAGAGATCTCTTCATAGTCTGTATAACTATTATCTGTATCAGCAAAACCATCACGAAGAACATAAAATTTTGCAATATCAAGTTCTCCACAAGCAGATGAATCTATATAATCACTACCACCTACATTAATGTTAAAACTAACTGTTAAATCAGCAAAAACAACTTTTTCAACTTTAACAGTATTGCTAAGTTCTGGTTGAGTTGTTCCAATAATCTCTGCATTAACATCAAACTCTTGTGTTAAAAGTTCACTATTATCAGCTTTTAAAAAACGTGCAACCATAACATAAGATTTTCCTTGTTGGAAAGGTCCCATAGCTGTTGCTTCATTTACATCACCACCAAAATAGTAACCTTGTGATAGTTCAGGAAGATCTGTTGAGTTTAGATTTTCACAACCAATAGTTGTTTTATATCTAAATTTTACACCATCATTAACTCCACCAGTAAAACTATTCTCATCAACTTCTGGAAGAGTGAAAGTTCCTCTTTTAAAACTAATTTCAACTTTGTCAACCTCTGTTGAAGCACAAGGCAAAAACTCTTGAACACCATCTTGATTAACAAAATTGAGTTTTACATACATTTCGCCTGTTGGAACAACAGATGAACAGAAACCAGCATAACAAGCATCTCCAGATTCACAATCAGCATTGCTTTCACAAATATCTTTTGCAACTTCACAACCCATTGCAAAAACAAGGCTAAAAATAGCAAGAAGTAACATTTTCGCAGTTTTCATTTAAAACCTCCCATAAAAAAAATAGATAAAAAATAGACTAAATAGTCAACTAAATGTATAGACAATTTTTTAAAAAAAATATTCAACAATAATATTGTTTTTGTAAAAATATTTTGATTTTTTATGTTGAATATTATATTGAATCATCAAATTCATCATCATTCTCTTGTTTAAAAAGCCATATTACTGTTTTATTTTGCTCTTTAGTTTTATAAATCATAGCATTAAATTTACTATACTCAAGAGACTCAACACTAACGCTATCGCTTTTAGAACTATTTTCAGTAGAGTTTCTCTGCTCTGGTAAAAGAGCAAACCCAATAATTAGTATTGCTGCAACAGATGCAAATGTTGGGGAATATTGTAGCAGAGATTTTATGAATTTCATAAACCACCCCTCATTTTCATCTTTAAATAGAGGTTTAATACCCTCTTTTTCAACTCTCTCCATAACTTTATCATAAATAGAGTCAAGAGAGACTTTATTCGATATTACCTGAAAATAGTTCTGAACACTACTACTTAACTCTTCAAATGACTCAAACTCTTTTGCACAAGATTCACACCCTTCTAAATGGATTGATATCTCCTGCATTTCACTATGTGGGAGCTCACCATCCATATAGGCCGATAATCTCTCTTTAACGATATCACAACGCATATCGACCTCCTATACAAATTCTTCCAAAAATTTCTTCAAATTTAACCTAGCATGATATAATCTACTCATAACTGTTCCCTTTGGAGTTGATGTTATCTCTGAAATTTCATCATATGACAACCCCTCAAATTCACGAAGAACAAGAATTGTTCTATGTTCTTCTGTTAGTTGAGAGAGAGCAAAATCAACCCTTTCAGATAACTCCTTTTGTTCTATTTTTTCAAAAGGAGTCTCAACTCTACGTGCAAGTGAATCTACATTTGGATCTATCTTACTTGTATCTCCAAACTCAACAGAGTATTCACCCCGTTTTTTTCTATATAAGTCTATACTTACATTATAGGTGATTCGGTATATCCATGTATAGAGAGTTGAGTTCTCTTGAAAATTCTGGATATACTTATACACCTTTAAAAAAACCTCTTGAACTGCATCATAGGCATCATCTTCGTTCTTCAAAATGCCATATGCAATCATAAAGATCTTATTCTGGTACTTATTTACCAGCTCCTTGAAGGCACGTTGATCATTCACTTTTATCCTAGACACTAAACCTTTATCACTATACTTCAAAGTGCCATCCTATTAGACGCATAATAATAATTTTTATTCATTTTTTTAATGTTGCTTCTAAAACTATTTTGTGCATTAGCATTTGGGCCTCTTTAAATGAGGGGTTTTGTTGTAAAGCCTGTTTTGCAAAGTAGTTTGCTTTTTCAAAATCACCCTCCTCAAAATAAACAGAAGCAATATTAAATAACACTTTGTCGCTTTTTTCCCCTTTTTTATTCAAAACCTCTATCGCTTGATAGAAATATTTTAAAGCCTGATTATATGCTTTTTGTTTTTTATAATCAAGTCCAATTTGATTCAAATCTTTTGCACTATATTGTTCAGCAGATTTATCAGCTCTTGCAAAATATCTCTCTGCACGAGCTAAATCCCCTTTTTTAACATATAATTTACCCAATGAGCTACTTAATCCATCTGTTTTAGGAACCATTGATTCAACATATTTAAGATGTTTTTCTGCTTTCGTTATATTTTCATTTTTTAAATAGAATTTTCCTGCCTCAAAGTGATGCTCTGGGTTTTTGGGTGATAATTCAAGAGTTTTTTCTAAACTTTCAATAAAATGATTATCCTCTTCTAATTTTTGATAACACTCCATTGCCAATTTATGAGCTTCAATCATGTTTGTTTTAAAAATTAAAAGTAATTTTAGATCTTTTATTGCCTTTTGATACTCACCTCTTTTAAAATATAGCAAAGCTTTAAGATATTTTAGATAGTAATCATTTATTTTTTGTTCAAGAGTTTTAATATACTTTTCAGCAAGCTCTAATTGATTATCCTCTATTAATTTTTTTATAGAGTTTAATATATACCAATTTTTAGATTGATCATATTGCTCAAATAGATTTTGTAAAACAGTTTTTACTAACTCTAAATTGAATGGTTTTATTAAAATAGATTCAAATCCCATCTCTTGTGCAAATGTGTGTGTTCTGTAGTCTGTATCAGATGTTATTAAAATTAAAGGAATATTTCTTAATGTTTTATGATTTTTAAATTTTATAATAGATTCCTGAATAGAAGCAATAAAAATATCCACCTCTAAAAAAAATAGATCTATATCATCTTTTTCTAAAATAGTTTCACAATCATTGTAATCATTAGTATACAGAACATTTTTTATACCTATTTTTTGAACCATATTAACAAATGATGATTTATTATAGCTATCAAGTGTAAATAGTAGTATATTTATTTGTTCTTTTTTTCCTGAGTTAACTTTGCTTAAAAACATAACACCACAATAATAAATTTAAGAATATTATACAAAAAATAGTTAAAAATACAAATTTTTAATTTTAATATATGAATTAAATTAGAAATTCATAATAGACTTCTTGCATAACTTAAAAAAAGTGATTAAAAGAACTTTTTTT
>DYRY01000005.1:5711-23470 GCA_020718465.1 Anaeromyxobacter dehalogenans
TTTTTTTTGATTTTTACAAAATTCTCTTTATTTTTTTTGAAAAAAAGATTATTTAGAAGTAATAAAACTTGGAGGTTTTAAAATGGGTGATTGGAAAGAGATTAAGCCAGCTAAAAGAACTGAAAAAATAACTTATGCAATTAGAGATATTGTTGTTTTAGCAAAAGAGGTTGAGAAAACAGGAAAAGAGATGCTATATCTAAATATTGGTGATCCAAATATATATGATTTTGAAACACCAAAATTTTTGATAGAGAAAACTGTTGAGGCAATGTATAATAATAAAAATGGTTATGCTTCTTCAAGTGGTATTCAAGAGGCAGTTGATGCAATAAGAACTGAATCTGTTTTAAAGGGATTTAAATCTATTCATGACATTTTTGTAACAACTGGTGCAAGTGAAGCAATAGATATCGCTTTAACAGCTTTATTAGATCCAGGAGATCACTTTCTTTTACCTGCTCCAACATATCCACTATATAACACAATTATAAACAAGCTTAATGCAGAAACAAGATACTACTATCTTGATGAAAATCGTAATTGGGAACCAAATTTAGAGGATATTGAGGCAAAAATAACCAATAGAACCAAAGGAATTTTAATAATAAATCCAAACAATCCAACAGGAACAAACTACTCTGAAAAATCACTTAGAGGAGTTTTAGAGTTAGCAAAAAAATATAATCTGTTGGTTTTTGCTGATGAAATTTATGAAAAACTTCTTTTTGATAATGGGAAACATATATCGCTTGCAACTCTTGATGCATATGCACCAATTATAACATTTAATGGATTATCTAAATCTCATATTGTTCCAGGATTTAGAATCGGTTGGGGTATTGTTAGTGGAGCAAAAGATGTAATTTGTGGTTATAATGAAGCTATGCAGAAATTAGTAAGAGCTCGTTTAAGTGCTAATCATCCAGAGCAATATGCAATAAAACCCTCTCTTTTAGAGCAAAATCAACCTCATTTGGTAGAGATGTTAGATAAATTAACTAAAAGACGTGATATAACATTTAAGAGATTAAATGAGATAAAAGGGGTATCTTTAATAAAACCACAAGGGGCATTTTATGCTTTTGCTAAATTAGATTTAGGAATTGATGATACAACATTTTGTAATAATCTTTTAAAGGAGACAGGTGTTGTTGTTGTTCCTGGTAGTGGTTTTGGTCAAGTTCAAGGTACAAATCATTTTAGAGTTGTTTTTCTTCCAGAAGAGAAGATTCTTTTAAAAGCATATGATAAAATTGAGTCTTTTATAAAAAAACATTTTTTCTAAATTTATTAAAATTTCACGATATAGTTGAAAAAAATTCTATTCTTATAAATGTAAAATAGCTTTTAAAGGTTGTATTGTTATGAAAAAAAAGAGAAATATAATAAATTATTTTATTATAATAACAATTTTAATATTAACAACATCAGTTTTGCTTTATATTTTTAGAACAAGAGTAAAAATTGTATATAATATTTTTTCAACAAAAATTTCAAAAAAGACAGAGCAAGATATTTTTAATTTATACTCTAAAAAAGTTAAAAATAGTTTAGCAAAGAGTTTTAAAAGTAGTGAAATAGTTTATCCACCAAAAAAAATAGTACTCATTGCAATAAAAGATGAATCAATATTGGAGTTGTGGGCAACAGATGAGACAAAAACAAAACTAATTAAAAAATATCCTATTCTTGCAAAAAGTGGAAAATTGGGACCAAAACTAAAATCTGGAGATAGGCAGATTCCAGAAGGAGTTTATGATATTGAATATCTTAATCCAAATAGTAGATACCACCTATCTTTAAGAGTGAATTATCCAAACCAATTTGACTTAGATATGGCTCAAAAAGATGGTAGGGTAAATCTTGGTGGAGATATTATGATTCATGGTAGTAATGTTTCAATTGGTTGCATTGCTATTGGTGATGATAATATTGAGGAGGTTTTCACCATTGCATCTATTGTAAAAAAAGAGAATATAAGAGTAATTATCTCTCCAACAGATTTTCGGAAAAAATCTCTTAAAAACTGTAATTTACTTAAAAATATTCATATTGATTGGATTGAAGCTCTTTATCAAAAAATAGAGCAAGAGTTACTAAAATTTAGTGATTTATAAAGATGTTAATGTAGGTTTTTAATAAACTTATCTAAAAAATTATAAAATGATTGTTCTAAAAAATACAATTATATATTTTTTATTTTTATAAAAATTTTTTATAAAAATTAGTTATCTATATATATTTTTTTGCTTAATTTGGATATTTCTATTTTTTTTCTTTGTTTTTACCAATATTTCACATTAACTAAAGCCTTTGATTGATTTTTATATCAAATATCGTTACAATATCTATGATTTTATATGGGAGTTTCTAATGAAAAAACTATCTTTTTTAATAACTTTTGCAATAGTACTCTTTTTAGGGGCATGTAGTGAAGGTGGTGATGATACAAAAAAATGTGAATCAAATGTAGACTGTAAAACTGAACAGGAGTGTCGTTTTAATTCTATTGTTGCAACAGAAGGTGTTTGTATTGCAAAAATTGGATGTAACTCTAACACAGATTGCAAAGATGATCGTTTTTGTGCCTCAGATGGTTTAAATAAAATTTGTGGTGGTTCTGCTATAAATTTTAATATTGGTGGTTCAAGCAAACTTTCTGCAGGGCAAATTAATACTCCTTATGAGTATAATATTACAATTAATGGTGCAACAAGGGCAATTCAACTTGAGATAACTTCTGGAGCACTTCCACAAGGATTACAATTTAACACAACAACAGGTGTTATTTCTGGTTCACCAACACAAACAGGAAATTTTACATTTACTGTAACAGCTTATGATGGTCTTAAAACTTCAACATATTTCTATAATTTATTTAAAGTTGAAAAAACATTTAGACTATTTGTTGGTGTTGTTTGTGAAGAGGGATATGTTGATGATGGAAATGGAGTTTGTATTGTAGACCCTAATAAACCTATTCTTGCTGGTGATTTAATATTCACAGAGGTTATGGCAGATTCAACAACAGTTCCTGATGATAGTGGTGAGTGGTTAGAGATTTATAACACAACAAATTTTCCAATAAATTTAATAACTCTTGCAATTGGAAAGGGAACATCTAAAAAAACATTAACAGGTGAGAACCTTGTTATTCAGCCAAAATCACACTTTGTGATTGCAAAAACAGATGGAGCATTGGTTCCTTTTGATGCAATTTGTAATTTTGGAACAATGTTAACAAACACTGGTGCAGAGATTTTTCTTGAGCTAAATGGTGTTGTTGTTGATACAATTAATTATAAAGCATCTGCTGGAAAATCTTGGCAATTAGACCCATTAAAATATAATCACACAGATAATGATGATCAAGCAAATTGGTGTAATGCTTCAACAGATATAAGTGTAGAGAATACAGATAAAGGAACTCCTAGAGTTGCAAATACAAGTTGTGGAGGAGTTACAGACCCTTGTAGTGCAAATCCATGTACTGAATTAAATAAAAATGTTTGTACTCCTAATGGAAATAACTACATTTGTGAATGTAATGGTGGTTTCATTGATAATGGTTCTGGTGTTTGTGTGGAAGATCAATCAAGCCCATGTTTTGGAAATCCATGCATTGACAATATTGAGGAACACAGAACTGTTTGTATTGTTGAGGATGAAGAGAATTTCTATTGTGGATGTGATGATAACTACTATGAGGATGATAATGGAATCTGTATTTATGATGGTCCACAAATTTTAAATCGTGGAGATCTGATTTTTACAGAGATAATGGCAGATCCATCTGCAGTTAGTGATGCAGAGGGTGAGTGGTTAGAGATTTACAATACAAGTGATAAAGATATTTTTTTAACAAATTTAAATATTGTTAAAGGAACAACTAAAAAAACAATATCTGGTGTTAATACTCCTGTTGTTATTGCTCCAAACTCATATTTTATTATTGCTGTAACACAAAATGCAAAAGTTCCAGTTGATGCAACTTGCTCCTTTGGAACAATGTTATCTAACTCATCTGCTGTTACAATATCAATTGAAATTGATGGAGTAACTCTTGATGAGGCATCATATACAAAAACTTTTGCTGGAGTATCTTGGCAGTTAGATCCAACAAAATATAGTGCAGATGACAATGATGTTGCAGAGAGTTGGTGCAAAGGAACAACAGTAATAAGTGCTGATAATAGTGATAAAGGAACACCCAAAAGTGTAAATTTAAGTTGTGGTGGGGTTGTTAATCCTTGTGACCCAAATCCATGCAGTGATTCAAATAAAAATGTTTGTACAGATACAAATGGGGTTGCTGTTTGTAGTTGTAACTCTGGTTATAAATTAGAGAATGGTGTTTGTGTTGTTGATACTGTAGATCTTTGTGATGGTGTTAACTGTAATCATGGAGAGTGTATGTCTGATGAGGTTGAGTTTGTTTGTGTTTGTGATAATGGCTGGAGTGGTGATTATTGTGATACTCAAACTCAACAGCTAAATGCTGGTGACCTTATTGTTACAGAGATAATGGCAAACCCAAAAGCAGTTACAGATACAAATGGTGAGTGGATTGAGATATATAATACAACAAATCAACCAATTGATTTAACAAGTCTTCAAATAGTTAAAGACACAACTAAAAAGCCTATATCAGGTACAAATTTAATAATTGGAGCAAACTCTCACTTTGTTATTGCAAAAACAGAAAGCTCTCTTGTTTCTTATAATGCTTTATGTGCATTCTCAACAACAATATTGCCAAACTCAGGTGCTACAATATCTCTTGAGATAAATGGAGTTACAATTGATTCAATGACATATCCAGCAACAGCAGAGAGTAAATCTTGGCAGTTAAGCTCAACTAAGTATAATCATATAGATAATGATGAGTATGCTAATTGGTGTGTTGGAACAACAGCAATAAGTGGAGAAAATAGTGACTTAGGAACTCCAGGTTCTTCAAACAATCAATGTGGTCAATAGTAAATTATTTCTAATCAATACTACTCAATAATCACATCAAGTTTTTTAGAGATATGTTCTTTTAAAATTGACACAATATAGTTAAATTCATATTTTTTAGAACACTCATTTTCAATTGATGTAACACCTTTATCAACAATTCCACAAGGGGTTATTAATGAGAAATATGATAAATCTGTTTGATTATTAAGTGCAAATCCATGTGTTGTAACCCCATGTGAAACCTGCATTCCAACAGAACAGATTTTATTATCTCCACAAAAAATACCTCTATATTCATCATTTTTTGATGCCTCAATTCCAATTTCTCTAAGAGATTCAATTATAGCATCCTCAATAATTGATACAAAATTTTTTATTCCTAATGAAAAAGTATTAAGATTAATAATAAAGTAAACAACAATTTGACCATCTCCATGATATGTTGCTAATCCTCCTCGGTCAGTTTCAATTAAAGATATTTTCATATCATCATAATATTTTAAAGGATATTTTAGAAGATTTTGAAAACCACGTTTCCCTGTTGTAATAACATGAGGATGCTCTAAAAATAGAATATATTGCTCTGAAGAGTCTGAAATAACCCTATTTTGAAAAATTTTCTGAAGATTATAGCAGTTTTGATACTCAATTTTTTCAATTACAATTGATTTTATTTTAAACATAATTTACTCAAAATAAAAAATAAGATTCTTTAATTAAATCTTAAAAAACAAAAAAGATTTTTTTAAATCTTTTAAAAAAGTAAAATACAGATTTTTATCAAGATTTTATTAGTTTTACTTTAATTTCTCAATTCTTTCAATTGGAGAGATGATATCAGTTAATCTAACACCAAACTTCTCATTAATAACAACAACTTCACCTCTTGCAATAAGTTTATTATTAACGAGAATATCAAGTGACTCCCCTGCAAGTTTATTAAGTTCAACAACAGAGCCTTGACCTAATTGTAAAAGCTCATTAATAACCATTCTTGTTCTTCCTAACTCAACAGATAACTCAACAGGAACATCAAGAATAAAATCTATACTTCTACCCTCTTTTTTTTCCTCTTTATCATTAAAGTCAACCATTCTAGCTCCTTAAAATTACTATATTTAAAAAATATAAACTCTATTTTTATAAAAAGAAAAAAATATAAAAGTATATATATATATTACAACTCATCAAACTCCTGAAGCTCCTCTAAATCTTTAGATAGTGAAACTTTTTTTATTTGAACTCCATAATGCTGTTTTGTATGAACAGGAAATCCCTTGAATTTTAAAACACCCTCAACAAAAAGATCAATTGGTTCATTTGCGTCTCTATCAAGTTGAACAACATCCCCTATTTTTAATTCAGTTAATTCGGATATACTAAGATGGGTTCTACCAACTTCTGCAGTTATTTCAAGAGGAATATTCATCAATTTACTTCTTATCCTTTTAATCCAAGATGTATCAATCTCCATGTGTTCATTTTGAAGTGAAGATTGAAGAAAACCTTTAATTGGTTCAATTGATGAATATGGAATTACAAGGTTTATAAACCCCTTAACATTTTCAACCTCAACCTCAAAAATTGAGTTTATAACAACATCACTTGGTGGAACAAGAGTTACAAATCGAGGATTTATCTCTGTTCTTAAATACTCCCATTTAATACTATAAATTGGATTCCAAGATTTTTTTAAATCATCAAAAATAAGATTTATTAGTTTTACTATAAGATTCATCTCAATTGGTGAAAAATCTCGCCCCTCAATTTTTGTTCGTTCATTATGAAAACCACCAAAATAGAAATTTAGTAAAGCAAATAGCAATCTTACTTCAATTGATATAATTCCTGCCCCTTTTAGTGGATTTAGCTTTATCAAATTTAAACAGGATGGAATTGGAAGATAGTTTAAAAACTCTCCGAATTTCATTAAACTTGTTGATTCAACAGAGACATCAACTAATCTTCTTAGTGAATTTGAAAGAGTAATTCTAAAAAGTCTTGAAAATCTATCATTAATAATATCAAGAGCTGGCATTCTACCACGAATAATTCTATCTTGACTGGTTAAATCAAACTGTGTAAATGAACCATCTGATGGTGGTTTATCTGTTTCAGTATTTATTGCCCCTTCATTAACTGCATTTAATAATGCACTAATCTCATCTTGACTTAAAATCTCTTCCATACTTAACCTAACAATAGAAATTGCAAAATAACAATTTAATAAATAAAATTTTAAAATTATTGTATATTAAATAAAAATATATTTAAAAAATTAAACAATAATAAGTTTTATTTATTATTGAACAACAAATTCATTAAAGTATATATTTCTAACTTTTCCCTCAACTAAAACATCATTAATCTTTTTTTTAAGAACCTTTAATATATTCTCTTTTTGACTTACCCCTATTGTTTGAGCATAAGTTAAACCACTCAAATATATAATAATCTCATTTCTAAGTTGGGCATCTCTTTTTTTTAAGCCATCTTTTAATTTTTCAGCTTTATGTTCAAGTGTGAGGGAGACTTTTAGCATTCTTGTTCCACCAGGTTCATTTAAGTTTACAACAATCCCTTTCATTTCATAAAGTTCACCAACTTCGTTTTTAGTTTTATCATCCTCCTCATCTTGTTGTTGTTTAGATACCATTTTACCATCCTCTGTGATTATCTTTGCTTCAGGCTCTTTTTTTAAAAAAACAACATACACAATTAGTCCAACAATAAGTAACATATTAAATATAACTAATATAGTCAACATTTTAGAGCCTTTATTTTGTTGCATCTGTTCACTCTCTTTTGGTTTTGGTTCTGGTGCTGCCATATTGACCTCCATTAGATAAAAACTACCAAAAACTCTAATTTTTTATAATAAATCTAAATAATAAATAAAGATAGATATACAAACAAATTATTATATCATTTTTTAAAGCAATTTACAGATATTTTTAATAAAAACAAAAACAATTTAGTTTTTATATTTTCACATTACCTTCAAAATACCAATCTGCTTCAATTCCATGTTCTATATTTATATTTGGAACAGAGAGTTTAACTGTTGTTCCTTCATTTTGAACACTAATAATCTCTATTTCACCATGCAAAAGATTGACTCTTTCTCTCAAATTTTTTAAACCATAATGTCCTATATAGTTTTTATCTGGATTAAATCCTTTCCCTTTATCTGTAATCTCTAATTTTATCTTACTATTTTCAATATTAATTTCATAAAATATTATATTACAACCAGAATGCTTTAAACTATTATTCATTGCCTCTTGAAAAATTCTAAAAAGTGATAGTTGATCTTTATGTGATAGATGAATTTTTCCAAAATTACTACTTTTACTTTCAGCTTTAACTCTATTTCTCTCTTCAAAAAAGGATAAAAAGTCATTAACAGCTTTTTCAAAATCAAAATTATTTTTTATTACATTTAAAGATCTTCTAATTTCATCCATACTCTCTTCAGCATAATATTTTAACTCTTTTAATTCAGACAATAGTTCAGAGTTATCATTGCTAACTAAAGATAGAATATATTCAGATTGAATTATTAAACTTGATAGAGCACCACCAACACCATCATGTAAATCTCTTGCTATCTTATTTTTCTCTTCTAAAATTGATTTCTCTTTAAGTTCTGTTTGATATTGATAAATTTTAAGTGCATTCTGATGAATTTTATTCTCAAGTAGAACTAAAAAATAAATTATAATTAAATTTAATGCACTTAACCAAATAATTGTAAAAATACTCTCAAGAGCAGGAGACTCTTGATCTAATATTAAATCTATTCTAACAATAATTGGTAGCATTAAAAGTGGTGGTAATATATGAAATGGTTTTGGAAAAAGTGTTGTAAAAAATATTAAATAAACAATCTGTGTTGTTAATATTGGAGATTGAAATCCACCAGTATAGACAATTACAATCATTAAAACTAAATTATCAAACGTTAATGATAGATAAGTGAAAACTCTTAATAATTTAATTGATTTGATATAGTAGTTTATTGTTGAGTAAAAAATCATAATTATGAACATGATATATGGAGTAACTCCATATATAGTGAATTTGACTCTTAATGCTGGAATAATAATAACAGAAACACTCATAAGAAGTATAAATATTCTTGCATAATATAGAATTCTAACACGTTCAATAAAACGCTCATCCTCAATTCTTTTTGAGACAATACCTAATTTATCAATCATATTAATCCTAATACAAATAGAGTCTATTTATTATATTTAATTTTTGTTGTTTTAAAAATAAAATTTCAAATAATTTTTTAAATTAAAGAGATTTTTATAAAAAAATTATAAAAATACTTAATTATTATAACATTAATAAATCTATTTTTCATATTTTTTAATAAAAAAAGGGAGCAAATGCTCCCTTTTTTTATTAAACTAGATTTATATTACTATTTTTTATTTTTAATAACAGCTTGAGCTGCTGCTAAACGTGCAGTAGGAACACGATAAGGAGAACAAGATACATAGTTTAATCCTGTTTTATAACAGAACTCTATAGAACTTGGTTCACCACCATGCTCACCACAAATACCAAGTTTGATATTTGGGCGAGTTGATTTTCCATATTGAACTGCACTTTGAATTAAACGTCCAATTCCTTTTTGATCAAGAACTTGGAATGGATCTTTATCATAAATTCCCTGTAGAACATACTCTTTAAGGAATGAACCAGCATCATCACGAGAGAAACCAGCACCCATTTGAGTTAAATCATTTGTTCCAAATGAGAAAAACTCTGCATGAGTTGCAATATCATCTGCTGTCATTGCTGCTCTTGGAACTTCAATCATTGTCCCAACAAGATAATGAAATTTAACGCCATATTTTTTCATAACAGATTCAGCAATTGAACGTGTCATTTTTTCAAAAGGTGTAAATTCAGAAACATCACCAACAAGAGGAATCATTATCTCTGGTCTTGCATCAACACCTTTTGCAACTAATTCTGCTGCAGCCTCAAGAATTGCCTCAATTTGCATCTCATAAATCTCTGGATATGTGATTCCTAAACGAACTCCACGATGTCCTAACATTGGGTTAAACTCATGAAGTTGTTCAACACGCTCTTTAATACGAACAGGATTACGATTTATTTTATATGCAAGCTCAACAATCTGTTCTTCTGTATGAGGTAAAAATTCATGTAAAGGTGGGTCTAAAAGACGAATAGTAACAGGTAATCCTTTCATAGCCTCAAGAATTCCTAAGAAATCTTTTTTTTGCATTTTTTTCAATTCAGCAAGAGGTTTTCTACGTCCTGCAACATCATTTGCAAGAATCATTTCACGAACATAATCAATTCTATCCTCTTCAAAAAACATGTGTTCTGTACGGCAAAGTCCAATTCCTTCTGCACCAAAAGAGATAGCAACTGCTGCATCATGAGGTGTGTCTGCATTTGTACGAACTTTAAATTCACCACGAATCTCATCTGCCCAAACCATTAATTTTTCAAAATTTCCAGAAAGTTCAGGTTTAATTGTTGGAACTGTTCCTAGTAAAACATGACCACTTGTTCCATCAAGAGAGATAATATCACCATATTTAATTGTTTGACCTGCAACAACCATAAGGTTTTTATCATAATCAATCATTAAATTGCCAGCACCTGCAACACAACATTTTCCCATACCTCTTGCAACAACTGCTGCATGAGATGTAGCTCCACCACGTGCTGTCAAAATACCTTTTGCAACAGCCATTCCACGAATATCTTCTGGAGATGTCTCTATACGAACAAGAATAACATCTTTTCCATCTGCTGCCTCTTTTTCTGCATCCTCTGCATTAAATACAACCATACCAACAGAAGCACCTGGAGATGCATTAATTCCTGATGCTAAAATAGTTGCATGTTCTCTTGCTTTTGATTCAAAAATAGGAAGAAGAAGTTGTGTTAAATCATTTGCATTAATACGAAGAACAGCCTCTTCTTTTGAGATAAGTCCCTCTTCAACCATATCAACAGCAATTTTAACTGCTGCTGGAACAGTTCTTTTTCCATTTCTTGTTTGAAGCATATAAAGAGTTCCCTCTTGAATTGTAAATTCAAAATCTTGGATATCTCTATAACGAAGCTCTAAACTATCTGTAATATCTTTTAACTGTTTAAATGCAACTGGCATAACTTTGTCAAGATCTGTAATTGGAAGTGGAGTACGAATACCAGCAACAACATCTTCACCTTGTGCATTTACAAGAAATTCACCATAAAACTCTTTTTCACCATTTGATGGATTTCGTGTAAAACCAACACCTGTTGCTGATGTTTCACCCATATTTCCAAAAACCATAGCTTGAACATTAACAGCTGTTCCAATTAAGCCTTTAATATCATTTAATTCACGATATGCAACTGCACGATCATTATCCCAAGAACGGAAAACAGCTGCAACAGCAAACCATAATTGAACCATTGGATCTGTTGGAAAATCTGTTCCTTTGTATTTACGATAAACTGCTTTATAAGCCTCAACAACATCTTGAAGATCATTTGCATTTAAATCTGTATCTTTAATATCATGAATTGATTTACCAAGTTCATTAACTTTTTTAGCTTTTACAGAGTCAAGAGCTTTTTCAAAAGCATGATGAGGAACATCCATTGCAACATCACCAAACATCTGAATAAAACGGCGATATGAATCCCAAGCAAAACGTGGATTTCCTGTTTTTTCAGCAATCCCTTTTGCAACTTCATCATTAATTCCAAGGTTTAAAACTGTATCCATCATACCAGGCATAGATACTGCAGCACCAGAACGAACAGAAAAAAGAAGAGGATTAGCTGGATTTCCAAACTCAAAACCAGTTGTTTTTTCAACTCTTTTAACATATTCAGCAACAGTTTCAGTTAAATTTTCTGGATATTTTCCACTATTTTTTGAGTAATATTCACAAACCTCTGTAGTGATTGTAAATCCTGGAGGAACAGGAACTCCTGCTTCTGCCATATCTGCAAGATTTGCACCTTTACCACCAAGAATGGCTTTCATTTTAGCATTGCCTTCAGATTCACCTTTTCCAAAAAAATAAACATACTTTGTAGTCATTAAGAACTCCTTAAAAGAACAATCATAGACACTAAAATATATCACATTACATTCACAAAAACAAGGTTTATCAATTTTTTATAAAAAAAAATAGAATTTTTAAGAGAAATATCATCCAAATGAAAAAAAACTGTAAACTTTTAAATCTCATTTGACAAACCATAAAATAGCCTTTAATATGGAGAAGTTTTGGAGGTTGTTATGAAGAAAATATTTTTAATTATATCACTAATACTTCTGTTAGCTGCTTGTGATAGTGATAGTAGTATTAATTCTTTTAATTGTTCTCAATGTAACTCTTCATATCAAAGTTGTAATGAAACTGAATCAAAATGTCAACTTTTGGCAGGAAAATGTGAAAATAGTAGTGATTGTAGATATGAGGAGATTTGTAATAGTGTAACTCATCAATGTGAATATCAAGATCCATCTAAACTTTGTGATAGTTTTGATTGTGGTAAAAATGGGGTTTGTATTATTGATTATGATACTCCAATTTGTATTTGTAATGATGGATATTATTGGTATGAAAATAGTTGTATAAATCCATGTGAATCAAATCCATGTGTTGAACCAAATAAAAACATTTGTAAATCAATATCAGTAACCGATTTTAGCTGTAGTTGTAATACTGGATATCAAGATAGTAATGGAGTTTGTGAGTTTGTTTCTAATAACTATTGTGATCCAGATATATACTCCTCTGCTTTTGGTAAAAAAGGTTCCGAACTAAAAGAGGAACTGAAAACAATTGTTAATAGAGGTTTTAGAACTTATGGTTATGAACCTGCAAAAAGAGCTATGTTTAGTCATGTGGATAATGAAAATGGACGAGTAAGATGTGTTTATACTGGTGAATACTACTCTCATCCATATCAAGAGGATAGAGAGCTTCAAACAAAAACGAATGAGAATGAGTTTAATTGTGAACATAGTTGGCCTCAAAGTTATTTAACAACTTCAGATGCAAAAGCAGACCTACACCATCTATTTCCAACATTCTCAAGAGTTAATTCAAAAAGAAGTAACTATCCATTTGGAATAGTTGGAGATGGTGCAGAAACTTTTGGCTCTGGAGACTACATAAGTAAATTAAAAAGTAATGTTTTTGAACCTGCTAATCAGCATAAGGGAAATTTAGCAAGAGCAATGTTATATATGGAGATAAAATATAACAATCCATCTGGTTTTATTGATTTAATTAATCAAAAAGCAACTTTTAAATCTTGGAGTACACTTGATCCTATTGATGATGCAGAAAGGGAGAGAAATGATATAGTTGAAACATATCAGTTTAATCGTAATCCATTTATTGATTGCCCAGAGTTTGTTGATGCCCTTTTTGAGTAGTTTAGACAGAGTTTTTTAAATTTTCAATCCAATCTTTTATACTCTCCTCTTTTAAAGATTTACATCCTATTTTTGATAACTCATCAACCATTATATTGAGTAATGTTACTCTATTTTCAACACAATATAGATAATCAATACTATTTTTTTCTAAATATTTTAGATAAATACTATTTTTATAATTTTTAAAAGTATCAAAAAACTCTATTTTTAGTTGTAAATCTATATTTTCAACTATTTTAAGTAGTAGTCTCTCTTCATAATCTATTTTTTTTAAAAAGATAGAGAGTCCACCATCCTTTAACATAATTGAAGTGATATTTTTTTCTAAGCTATTTATATTTTTCTCTGTTTTTATTTCAAACTTTATCTTTTTAGCCTCACTAAGCCACAATTTTTCGTTTTTTATAAGTGTGTTAAAGTCACCCCCCTCAAAAGAGAAAAGATATCTATAGTTTTCATCAATAAGATTTCGAAGGTTATTCATAATTTTTTGAGGAAGATTACCTTTAATTCGATTAAACCACTCAATTTTTGTTTCATGTTCCAATTTTGGATACCCTTTTTTTGATAAAAATCTCTCAATTTCATAGAAAGATTCCCCTTTTTTTGTGAAAATAGGAGATTTATTCCCTTTAAAACCACCTCTCCATACTCTCCATAAAAGATAAATAATAAATATAGGTAGAAAATAGCCCCAGTTATCCTCTAAAAAACCACTCTGAATCCATTTTACAATCGAGAAATATAACCATGAAAAAAAATCAGATATTTTATCTAATATTGAGGGATTTGGAGAGTAGTTAAGCCAATCAGGAGGAGTTGTGTCAATATCAATCCATTTTCCATTTAGATAAACTCTTGCCCAAGCATGTGCATGTTTTTCACGAATAATAAATAGATTTTCAAACTCACTAAACTCCTCAACAACATATCCAACAGTATATCTTGCTGGAAATCCCATTAATCGTAGAAGTAAAACTGCAGAAGAGGCATAAAGTTCACAATGTCCCTCTTTTGTATCAAATAAAAAAAACTCAAGAGCATTTACCCCTTTAGGAGGTTTTTTTTGTTCTAATGAGTAGCCAAAGTTTGTATAGAAAAATGATTCAATATTTTGTGGGGTTAAATTATGCTCTTTTATAAAGGATATAAAACTTTTTTTATATGTTCCAGTAACATATAAATCCTCTTTTTGTGGAGGTAACTCCCATTGATGAGTTTTATTATAAAATGCTCTATATTGAAACCAACCGGAACTACCATTAACTTGAATTGAGTAGTCATATGAGATGTTTTTTGCTTTTAAATCTTCAAATCGGTGTGTATTTGATGGAGCAATTATAACCCCTTTTCCCATGGGTAACTCTGAAAATATCTCAACTCCCCACTCTTCACCATTATATTGTATAATCTCCCAATTTACTTTAGTTGAGTTCTGTTTTACACTTTTTTTATTGTTGGAGGATGAGAACCACTCTCCATCTGAATAAAGACTATAGGAGTTTTCAAATAATCGATTTGGAATATTTTCTGTTAGTTTTTTTACTCTGAATAAAATCTCATTAGATGTTTTTATTGAGAATATAGATCCAATAGCGGTTTTTGTTTTATATGGATCTGGAGGAGTAAGTAGTCCAAAATGTATTAAAATTGCTTTTTGTACTTTAGAGATTCCTAAAAAAAGATAGAACCCTCCAATTGATGATATAAACATAGTCAAAATTGCAATAAAAATGGAGAATCTTTTTGATAGTTTTCTAAAAAAAACAGCAATAAAAACAGTAATAAATAGTATATAACTATAAATAGAAGAGCTCTGAACTCCAATAGATAGTAGTAGTGCAACTAAATAGAAGTAATCAAATGATATATAAAGTGGTTTAGCCTCTTTTGATGAAAATATTCTAAAAAGTCTAAACATTGTTTTTAGATTTAGAGTCTCAATTTTACCAAGTTTAACAACTGCAATAAGAGGAAAAAGTATAAAAGGGAGCCATGTTATAAATTTATAAAAAAAATATGGATTTTTATTTGTAACTAAAATCCCCATTCCCAAAACAGAAACTAACAATGCAATATCAGATATCTGTTCTGCCTCTTTTTGACCAAATTTTAGTTTTAATTTAAAAAGTGGAAGAAAAGATATGGTAAATACAAAAATAAATGCAAAAGGGAGGAGATTTGTTATAAAACCCCAATAGAAAAGTGTAATTGTAATTAAAAATGGAAATTTTTTAAACAATGATTTTTCTCAAAATATAAAAATAAAAAAACTATCTCTTTTTACCATTTAAATTCAATATATTCAATTTAAATTGAATATTTTCAATATTATTTAAAACAACTAAATAATATTTTATTAATTTTTTTTTACAAAAAAATCTTATCTGATATTTTAATACAAAAAAATAATCAAATCTCCTACTTACCTTGACAAAAATAGTTTATTTATGTTAAGAATCTACAAGGATTTTAATTTTAGGGAGGAAAATATGCCTATCAGCTTAGTAAAAGGGGAAAAAATAAGTTTAACAAAACAGAATCCAGGACTTCAAAAATTAAAAATTGGTCTATCTTGGGATATGAAACCAGGTTTAACAGCTGATTTAGATGCCTCTATTTTTATTCTTGGTGGAGATGGAAAAATGATGAGAGAGGACTCTATTGTTTTTTACAATCAAACAACCTCTTTTGATGGTGCGATTGTTCACTCTGGAGATAATAGAAGTGGTGATGGTGATGGTGATGATGAGGTAATCTCTGTTGATTTGCAAAAAACACAGGCTCAAGAGATTTTAGCTGTTATTAGCTCATATGCAGATGTAAACCAAGAGGCAGTTGTTTTTGGAAGAATTAAAAATGCAACAGTTCGTTTGTATAATGGTGAAACAAATGAGGTTTTATACACATTTGATCTTTCAGAAGATATGAGCAATGCAACCTCAATGGAGATGGTTCGTTTTTATAGACATAATGGAGAATGGAAATTTAATGCTGTTGGTGAGCGTGCTGGAACATCAAAAAATGGTTTAGAGGATGTTTTAAATAAATATTCCAAATAGGGAGGTATAATGCCTATAAACTTAGTTAAAGGTGAAAAAATAAGTTTAACAAAACAGAATCCAGGACTTCAAAAATTAAAAATTGGTCTATCTTGGGATATGAAACCAGGTTTAACAGCTGATTTAGATGCCTCTATTTTTATTCTTGGTGGAGATGGAAAAATGATGAGAGAGGACTCTATTGTTTTTTACAATCAAACAACCTCTTTTGATGGTGCGATTGTTCACTCTGGAGATAATAGAAGTGGTGATGGTGATGGTGATGATGAGGTAATCTCTGTTGATTTGCAAAAAACACAGGCTCAAGAGATTTTAGCTGTTATTAGCTCATATGCAGATGTAAACCAAGAGGCAGTTGTTTTTGGAAGAATTAAAAATGCAACAGTTCGTTTGTATAATGGTGAAACAAATGAGGTTTTATACACATTTGATCTTTCAGAAGATATGAGCAATGCAACCTCAATGGAGATGGTTCGTTTTTATAGACATAATGGAGAATGGAAATTTAATGCTGTTGGTGAGCGTGCTGGAACATCAAAAAATGGTTTAGAGGATGTTTTAAATAAATATTCCAAATAGGGAGGTATAATGCCTATAAACTTAGTTAAAGGTGAAAAAATAAAGCTTGAAAAAGATAATGGAACAAAATTAACAGAGCTTTGTGTTGGTCTAAACTGGGGAGCTATTCAAAAAAAAGGCTTTTTTGGAACAAAAACAGAGAGTGTTGATTTAGATTCTTCTGTTGTTCTATTTGATGACAAAGGTTTTATTCTTGATACAATCTATTATGGAAGTCTAAAATCGAGAGATGGTGCAATAAAACATAGTGGAGATGATAGAAGTGGTGATAGTGGTGGTGATGATGGTTTAGATAATGAAGTTATCACTATTAATTTGCAACAAATAACAGCAAATGCAGA
Organism: Anaeromyxobacter dehalogenans; assembly: GCA_020718465.1. GTDB lineage: Bacteria > UBP6 > JAFGXH01 > JAFGXH01 > JAFGXH01 > JAFGXH01. The sequence continues at coordinate 23,111 of DYRY01000005.1, forward strand.
TAGAATGTTTTTCATTTTAAATAGTTTTAAAGGGCAAGATTTTGCAGAGATTCCATTTGCTAGATTAAGACTTTATGAAGGAACTTCTAAAAAAGTTATTAATGTTTTTGCAAGTTATAATATTGCATCTGATCCTAAATTCTCTGGTCATGTTTCGATGATCCTTGGAAAAATCTATAAACATAATGGAGAGTGGAAAGTTGAGGCTTTAGGAGAACCAACAAAAGATCGTTCTTTAAAAGAGACAATAGAAACAATCAAGAAAAAATTTCTTTAATAACCTACTAAAAACTAAAAAACAGAGTTATTTTCTTCTATTTTTTTTGTGAATATTTGTGAATTGCCTCACCATGAATATCC
>DYRY01000005.1:23570-29374 GCA_020718465.1 Anaeromyxobacter dehalogenans
TATTTTCTTCTATTTTTTTTGTGAATATTTGTGAATTGCCTCACCATGAATATCCTCTGCTCCCTCAAGAACAACCTCACTAAGTGTTGGATGTGGAAACACAGTGGATACAAAATCGGAGATTTTCATTCTATTTCTAAGAGCAACTTTTATAATCTGAATTAGATTTGATGCCTCTGCCCCCATAATTGTTGCACCAGCAAGATGATCACTCTCATCAGCATATACAAGAAGAAGCCCCTCCTCTTCAGAAAGAGCCATTGCTTTTCCATTTGCACCATAAGAGAACATACCTTTTTGAAGTTTTTCAACACTATTTTGAGCAGTTTTACCAACAGATGCAACCTCTGGAATAGAGAAAATTGCAGCAGGAATCTCTTGATACTCCTCATTCTCCTCATTCATGATTGCCTTTAGTGCTCTTTCACCTTCATAAGAGGCAACATGTGCCAATAACATTCCACCTGTCACATCACCAATTGCAAATATTTTTGGATTTGATGTTTTTTGATTTAGATCAACTTTAATTGCTTTTCTCTCTGTTAACTCAACACCACAACTCTCTAATCCTTTTATATCAGAATTATATTTTCTACCAATTGATATTAAGGCTTTCTCCCCTTTTACTATTTTTCCACCATCTAACTCAAAATATGCCCCATCAGAATCTACACCTATCTTTGATGCCTTCATTCCAGTTATTATCTCTATTCCCCTTGATTTTAGAATTTTGGTAAGTTGAGTTGCAACAAGCTTATCCACTGATGGTAAAATCTGTTTCTCTAGCTCAACTATAGTAACTTTGCTACCAAAAGCATTAAATATAGTTGCAAATTCGACTCCCATAACTCCACCCCCTAAAACAATAAGTGAGCTAGGAATATTTTCAATGTTTAGTAAATCAGTAGAGTCTAAAATATTTTTATGGTCAATATTAAAAAATGGTAACTCAAGTGGAGATGAACCTGTTGCAATAATAAGATAATCATAAGATATCTCTTCACCATTCACAATAACAAAATAAGGTTTAAGTGATGCTTCACCAGTTACCACCCTTATTTGATGTTTTTTTAAAAGTTGATTCACAGAGTTTACCATTTGATTAACTATTCCATCTTTTCTTTTTTGAGTTTGAGTGAAGTCAAAACTTGTTCCTTCTGAATTTATACCAAAAGAGACATTTTTTTCATTTATATCTAATAGTCCTTTTGCAACACGATATAAAGCTTTTGTTGGAATACATCCAACATTAAGGCAAACTCCACCAATTTTATCTTTCTCAACTAATGTTACCTGAAAACCTTTCTGAGCTGCTCTTATTGCAGTATGATATCCTCCAGGTCCTGCACCAATAATTACAATATGTTCCATAAAAAACTCCTAAAAAATTAAAAACATTATAATCACTTATTTTTAAAATGAAATAGTTTAATAGCTTTTTGTTTAGATTTAGAGTAATTTTTTTTTAGTTAGATTATTTATATTTTTTTTTATAATATATTATTGTGTTTTTTTGTAAAAAGGTTTAAAATCAACAGTTTGTTATTTGAGGTTTTATGAAAAAAATAGTGTTTTTAATTTTAATATCACTTTTAGTGTTATCATGTTCAACATCAAAAGTTGAAAAAAAAGATGATAAAAAAGTTGTTGAGATTCCCAAAATATCTGACTTTGAGCTTCTAAAAGGGGATTTAAAAATAGAGCTTCTACCAGAAAATACAGTTTTCTTTGGATTTTTTGATACTCCAAAAGCTTTAGAAATTGAGCTACTCTCTGCTTTTAAAAATCATCCACTTCTTAATATACCAAAACTTTTTTTTGCATTTGAGAAAATTACCCCTAAAATTGTTGGTATTATATTTACAAAAGGTGAAATTCCAGATGAGCATCTTAAATCAGAGGGAGTTCGTCAATTTGAGGCTCTTACAATAAATAGAGATAAAGAGTATGAGTGGATTAAAACTAAGTCAGGAGTTATTGGTGGAGATGCTGGTTTTCCTGAAAAACTTCTAAATCAAGAAAAATCTGCTGAAAAAAATGAAAAGGGGGATTTTATAAATTCAGAGAAAAATAGTGATTTTATAGAGAATAAAAATCGTTTTTTCAAAGATGAGTTAACTAAACATAGTGAAAAACTCTTTTTAGTAACTGCTTTTTTATCTAAAAATGAGATGGAGATTTTAAGAAGAGTTGGAGATGAAAACCCCCTTATAAAAAAATTTATTACAAAGGTGAAATCGGTGTCACTTTTTGGGGAGAGAAATGATGGTAGAGTTCATGTAACTCTTGAGGCAAAATCAGATAAATCTGCAATAAAAGAGATTGTTTTGCTGTTTTCAATGCAATATACACTACTTATGACACAGGCAGGAAGAGTTAAAAAAATGGTTGCAAATCAGATTCCTAAAGATGATGTTGAGCATATTATGTCTATTATAAAATCATTTAAAATATCAGAAAATGGAGAAGTTTTAAAAGTATCAATCTCTTTTCCTGAAAATTTTAAAACAATTGATCAACTACCAACATATATAATGATGATTTTATCCTCATTAGGAGTGTAGTTTTTTTTGATGCTTTTATTTATTATTGATGTTTTTCTCTGTTTTTACAACTAAAAATTATAAATATAGAACCATAAGGAGCTATTATGAATAGATTTTCAGAGATTATTGAATCATTTTCACCACTTGTTCAAAAAGTATTACTGAATCCCGAAAAAAAAGTGAGATTAGTTGCTGCAAATGGTATTATTATGCCTCAACCAACCCCTTCAGAGTTTGTTACTGCACTTTTTTTTCTTCAATATGATCAATTTGATGATATAAAAGATATTGCAAAGGAGAGATTTTTCAAAATTCCAGAGGCAACTTTTTTTGAAGCTCTAAAAACTCCACTTCATAAATTTATTTTAAGTGGTATTTTTCATGCAATTACTCAACAAGAGAAGCAATCACTATCTCTTTTTAAAATGCTAATAAATAATAGAAATATTGATTTTAAAATATTTCTAAAAAAAGTTGATCGACTATCTCTTGAAATTCGCTCCTATCTTGCTGAGGCTCTTGCAATTATAACTAAAGAGCTTGATTTTACAGCAGAACTTCTTCAAACTGATATATCAAAAGCAGACAAACAGAAAATTATTGAGTTTGCAATTAGAAATGGAATTAACTTACCAATTAAAAATTTTGATATTATGAGAGATAAAATTTTAAATTCAGAAAAAACAACTAAAAATCAAAATAAAGATGAAAAAAACAGTTTTCAATTAAAAGAAAAAAATGATTTTTCTGAAAGTAAAATAAAAGATGAAAAAATTGTTGAAAATCAAAACAAAAGTAGTTCTATTATGAATAATGAGCCTAAAGCAGTCTCAACAGAACCAAAAGAGAGATTATCAAAACTTACATGGAACTCAATTTTGGATATTGTTGATCCAACTATGGAGGAGATGTTAAAACATCCTAAACGACTCATTATGGCTAAAATAAAACCAATGAAACCAGAAGAGAAACTATCTCTTTTATACTATTTAACTTATGATCCAGATGAGGAGATTTCAAAAGAGGCTCAAAAAACACTTTATGAATTACCAGAGAATATTATAGATAGCTCTATTTTATATTCAGCATTAAATCCAAATGTTCTTGATGAAGTACTCAAAATATTTTTTGAAAAAAAAAATTTAACTCCTCAAAGATTTGAGAAAATTGTTTTTCATAAAATGTTTCAATTTGATATTCTTCAGGGTAAAATAGAGCTTCTATCATCAGATCAGATAGAGTTAATTACAAATAATATTCAGGGATTAATGCAGTTTCCCTCTGTTATTTCAGAGATATATCTTGCAAATAACACACCATCCTCTATTGCTCAAAGATTGCTAGAGTTCTGTTTTCGCCATAATATAGTTTTAACAGAGATTGAGAATTTTGATGAGTTAAAAAGTGAGTTTCAGAATGAGGGCAAAAAAGAGAGAGATAAATCAATAGAAAAAGAGATTGATGATGTAATGAGTAGATTTATAGATCCAAAATTTAAAGAGTCTAAAATCAAAACAATAAATGATAGCTCTACTAATGAAGATTTAGATAGCAGTGAGGAAGAGGAGGATGTTAATTTTAAAATTGATTTATCTCAATTTGATGAAAGTAGTGAAGTTATTGAAGATGAAGTTGAATCAACAGTTGTTGAAGAGCGAAAAAGTTTAATGAGATTGATTGGAGAGATGAATATTGCTGAAAAAATTAAATTAGCAATGAAGGGAAATATGGAGGCAAGGGGGATTTTAATCAAGCAGAGTAGTCGACTTGTTGTTGAGGCAGTTATCCGAAATCCAATGGTAACAGACCAAGAGGCTTTACGATGGTCTTCAGATAAAAACACTCCTCAAGAGGTTATAAGATTTATCTCTAACAATAGAAAATGGATGCGAAAAGTTGCTATAAAAATGAATATACTTAAACATCCAAAAACACCTCTTGGAAAAGCTGTAAATCTTTTAGAGAATATTCCACTCCCTGAACTAAAATCACTCTCAAGAGTTAGTGGTCTTTCTGGAAATCTAAAAAGATTAATTTATGATGCCATTAGTAAAATTGAGAAAAGAAAAGCTGCCAATAAAAAGAAATAAACTTATTTACATCCACATAAAATAAAGTTTTGGTTAATTTTATTGATTTTTAAATAGAGATGATTCCTAAACGAATAGCTTCTGAAACAGCCTCAACTCTTGATTTAACATTTAGTTTCTTATAGATATTTGAGAGAGTATATTTAACACTTCTATGAGTTCTAGTTGTTAAATCTGCAATCTCTTGATATGTAAAACCTTTTACAAGGTAACAAAGCAGATCTAACTCATCATCAGAAAGATCAACATCTGTTTTAATTGGAGTTTTAAATGTTTTAAAGTAGTTTAAAAATCTTTTTGCTAAAATAGGTTCAATAACGATTCCACCATCATCTATCTCAATAAGGGTATCTTTAAGTTTTAATGAGATATCTTTTTTTAAAATATAACCACTAGCCCCACCTTTAATTGCCTCAAAAACTCTATTTTCATCTGAAAAAGATGTTAAAATAAGCATATTAAAATCTTTTTGAAATGGAGCAATCTGTTTTATTATATCTAAACCAGATATTCCAGGAAGTTCTAAATCAAAAAGAAATATTGATGGATAGGTAATTAATGTTTTAAAATACTCTAAGAAAGATTCACCATCACAGAATGAAGTGATAATATTAAAGCCACTTTTCTCTAAAAGTTTTTTTAAAATGGTTGAAAATCTAGGGTCATCCTCAACAAAAATGATATTTTTCATATTTATTGTATAATAATTGAGGATTCAGATTTAAAAGCTTTTGCTTGACCTGATTCAAGAATAACATATAAATATATACTATTACTACCAGAATCAAAAGATGTTATAGGAATGTCAAAACTTTGAACTAATTTTGTTGTGGAGTAATTTTCTGATAATAAAAGTTTTTTCTTTTTAGTTGAACCACTAGTTGTTTTAGATACAATTAAAATCTCACCTTTTTGATTTGAACTAATATTTATTTTTATTTTTGAGTTATCTTCAATCATTCCCTTATACTCAATAGTTGCCTCAATATCTGTGAAGTTTTTAAATTCATCACCTTCACAACCATAAAAAATAAATAGTGTTAATAATAAAACAAAATATCTCATAAAACCCCCAAATATAACAAAGTAGGAATAAAACTTTCAGTTCCATTATATTTTAAATAGATAATCTTGTCAAATATTTTAATATGAAAATCTCTATATTTTT
>DYRY01000005.1:29474-34444 GCA_020718465.1 Anaeromyxobacter dehalogenans
TATATTTTTTTAGCTTTTTTTACAGTTTTTAAATATTACTCTATAATTACTGATTTTTAATCAGCGATATTGAGATTTTATTTGCATTATTTATTTATAAAATAATATAATGAGTTAATATTATTTTTCTAACTTAAATTGAGATTTAAGTTAAATTTGAAGTTTTGTTTAAAGCAATAAAAAATAACTCTTTTTTGTAAAAATAAAATAGATAATTTTTTTAAACACTTTAAAAATATATTTTTTTTCCGATTATATTATAAACTTTAATATAGTTTTAGTAAAAAGTTTTATTAAAAGCACTTTTTACTTTGTGTAATAACCCATTTTATAGGAGGTTTTATGAAATCTATTATCTATTTAATTCTTTTTCTTTTTGCTACAGCATCTCTTCTAGCAAAAGATATATATGTAAAAGTTGCTTCAACTGGTGATGGCTCTAAAGGTAATCCTTATGGAACAGTTGATGATGCTCTTCGATCTGCCTTTTCTGGGGATGTTGTTCATGTTGCAAAAGGGGACTATTTTGGTCCTGGTGGCAGCGGTCTTTTTGTTATTGGAAAACCTGACATCACATTAGTTGGTGGTTACAATGATGATTTCTCTCAAAGAGATCCTTTTGTAAATATCACTCGGTTTATGAGAGGTGCTTCGGAAGACCCAAAAGATTGTCTAGAGTCTCCTCGTTGCAAAGAGATTGTTGAAAGACAAAAAGTTCCAACTACAAAAGCATCATATAATGCAAAGGGGATTGTTGTTGGAGAAAAAGACCACTCAAATTTTGTTCTTGATGGTTTTGTAGTTGATGGTTATACAAGAAACACCTATAAAAATAATGATGATTTAAGCCTTGCAAAAGGCCCATTAGGGACACAATGTCTTCAATTTAATAGCAAAGGTGTTAAAATTAGAAATAGTGTGATTTTAAACTGTGCAGGTCCAGGTGTTTTTATGAATGCTCTTGGAACAAAATTGGATTCAAAAGATGAAAAAGAGTCCGGTAATGATTGGGGAGAGATTAGTAATAATATTATTTTAAATACTCGTCTACAAAATGTAGATTTTAGAGTCGGAAATCGAGATGCTAATAATGCCCCTGATGGTGGTTGTGCAATTATAAAAAACAATACACTTGCTTTTAACTGGGAAGGTTCTGGAGAGGACTATAATCTTTTACAAGGGCGTCAAACTCAACTAACTGTAAAAGATAATGTTATGGTTTTTGCAGGATTTGCAGTTAATAATGGTTTTGATGAGAGTCGTTTTGGAAGATATGTAGGAAATGTTTTTTATGGACACACAGCTGGGTTATATCGTTATATGGATAGACCAAATTCAACCCTTATTTTAGATGACCCAAAAGAGCTTGATGGTGAAAAATGTAAGAAAAAATATAGTTGTTCAAAACAGAGTAAAGGAAATATAGCACAAGATCCAAAATTTAAAGCAACAGATCAATTTTTTCTTGATAAATTTTTTAATCAAATTGCAAGTAGTGGTGGTGGAAAAGTTACTATGGATATGATGAATCAGTGGCGTCAAGCTCATGGGATGAATCTTCAAGGCTCAAAAGGAACTGGTAAAGTTAATTATGCTCCAATTTGGGATCCTGGAAAAGATTGGAAAAACATTCTTATTTTTACTGATATTGAAGGTAAAGGAGTTCAACGTAATGGTATTGGTGGTTCATTTCAAACATACTCAAGTAAAGCAACTGTAGCTGTAGAAAAAGAGTATAAAGAGGTTGCTCTTGATGATATTAAAAGAGCTAAACAAATGGTTCAACCAATTTCTGCAAGTGGAGATAAAGGTTTTGATATTCAAGTTGTTTTAAAAGTTGGAGATCAACAGATGAGTGCATACTATCTTCCAGAGGCAGCAAATGCAAAAAGAGATGATGGTTGGGAATGTTATTATGATGGCTCAAAAGAGATTTATCTTTATGTCAAACGTGGAACTGAATCTTTTGATTTACTAAAACAGGCAAAAAAAGAGGGTTCTGAAATTATTATAAAAGGAACTGCTTTTGGTTTAGTTAAAATGCCAGATAGAGTTGGTGTTAAAATTGACTCGATTGAAAGTAATGATGAAGATTAAAAGAAAAATCTACTAAAAACTCAAATAAACTTTCTTTTAGCACCTAAAATAAAAAATTGAAAAAAAGTTGATAAAAATGCTATTATTTAAACTCTATTTGGGATATATAATGAAAAATGGACATATTATTATTGGTGGTGGTGGAAAAAATATTATAAATATAATCAATAGAGTTGATACATCTTGGAAAATAACGGTTGTTGATAAAGATAAAAATATACTTTCACAAATATCAACATTTAGGAAAGGAATATTTACTATTGAGGGAGATATTGGAAATATTCAAATTTTAAAAAAAGCTAATATTGAAACTGCTAATGTATTAATAATGGCTACAGGTGATGATGAACTAAATAAAGATGTTTCACTTACTGCTCGTTCTTTATATCCAAAATTGAGAATTTTTGCTATTATTAAAGAGGTAAAAAATAGTAATCAATTTATTGAAAATTCAATCGAAATTATTGAAACGGCCCCTATGGTTAGTAATCTTATTCTTAATAAAATTGAGAATCGTGTTTCAATTGCAACAAATATTGGTTTAGGAAAAGGTGAAATTGTAGAGGTAACTCTTTCTGGCTCATCAAAAATTATTGGAAAATCACTTCGAGAGATACATCCTAAAGAGTGGGTTGTTGGAGCTCTCTATCGCAATAATGAGCTTATTTTACCTCATGGAGATACCGTTTTTAAAGAAAATGATAGCCTGTTAATTATCAGTGATCCTAAAAAAATAAACTATATTGCAGAATCAATATCTGTTGGAGATTATCGCTTTCCTTTACAGTTTGGAAATAATATAATGGTTATTCTCTATCCTTTTCCAAATTGGAAAACAACTATTGATGAGGCAAACTATATTTTTCAAAATTTTCATGCAAAAGAGATAGATATCTATCTTCTTGATTATAATCAATCTTTAGTTTTTAATGATGAGTTAAAAAAAGAGGTGGAAACATATATTAAAACAGTTTTCAAAAATAGAGAGAATTTTTTAAAAATATTTAACAATAAATATAGTACTCAACAGATGAAGGAGTTTTATGATAGTGGAAATTATGGATTAGTAGTAATTTCAGAAGAAAAATTCTCTCTTTTGAATAAATTAGGAAGAAAAACTGCCTCAACCACATTTTTAGATTTTATAACATCTCCTCTTTTGATTTCAAAAGGAAAAACTCCATATCAAAATATTTTAATATCAGATAGAGAGATTAATTCTCCATTAAAAGGGATAGAGATTGCAATTAATATCTCAAAAAAGGGAAATTCAAAATTATCTGCAATTTTTGTTAAAGAGGCAGAGTTCACAAATAGCTCTCAAGAGGTTGCAGAGAGTAATCGATTAAAAAAAGAGGAGATAAAATTGATGTGTGAAAAATATAAATCAGATAATATTGAAATAATTGAGATTGAAGGAAATCCAATTAGAGGAGTGAAGAAAGTTGCAAAAAATTATGATCTTTTAGTTATTGCTCAAAGATATAATCAACAATCAACATTCTTTCATCCATCAGAAAATCAGTATTTGATGCATAAATCAAAAACATCTGTTTTGGTATATAATTTTTGTGGAGAAATTTGAAAGAAATACATGTTTATAATCTACTATTAATAACTCTTGGTGCTTTTTTAGTTCCAATTGTTGCATCTAAAATAAAAATACCAACTGCTGTTGGAGAGATTTTATATGGTATTATTATGGGTAAAAGTATATTTCACATAATAAAACTAGAACCAAAAACTGTATGGATATCATTTCTTGCTGATTTTGGATTTATGATTCTTATGTTTCTTGCAGGATTAGAGATAAATTTTTCTGATTTAAAAAGGGGTGGTATTAAATCTTTAGTTTTACCAATTGTAACTTTTTTTATAACATTTTTTGCATCTATAGGATTTGTTTTATATTTTGATTTATCATCTTATATGATTTTTATTCTTACTGCAACAGGGGTTGGACTCCTTATACCTGTACTTAAAGAGTTAAAAATAGATAAAGATTTAATTGGTAAAGAGCTATTTATATTTGCACTTATTGCGGAGTTATTAACATTAGTGTTTTTTACATTTTTTGAAGTATTTGAGCTTCATGGATTCTCAATATATCTTTTACAAATACCAATTATGGTGTTTATTGCAACAATTTTTTTAAAACTGATGTATCTATTAAGTTGGTGGTTTCCAGATAAAGTTGTTCATTGGATTCACTCGGAGGATTCAAAAGAGAGTGGTATCAGAATGTCGTTTGCTCTTATGTTTGTTTTGGTGTTTTTTGCTCTGCTATTTCATGTGGAGTTAATTATAGGGGCCTTTATTGCTGGAATGGTAATTGCTTTTACATTCAAAGAACGAGAGCAATTAGAGAAAAAAATCTCTGCAATGGGATATGGTTTTTTTATTCCTATATTTTTTATGAATGTTGGTTTAAATTTTAATATAAACTCAATATTAGAAAAACATACCATTATTCTTTTTTTTAAATTACTTATATTAGGGGTTATTGTAAAGCTCATATCATCAATATTATTAATTTTTAGAGGTATCTCTTTAAGAAACTCAATTGCTTCTGGATTCATGTTCTCTGCTCCATTAACACTTTTAGTTGCATTTGGAATGATTGGAGTTCGATTAAAACTAATAACAATTGAGGAAAATAATGCTATAATTTTACTTTCAATGGTTGGAGGAATTATATATCCAATTTTATTTAAAATAATATACAAAAAAGAGTTAGATTAAATTGAGATTTGCTATATTAAAAATTAAGCTATTTTTTGTTTTTATTTAAAAATTTTTTTTTGTTTTTATTTAAATTTTTTTTTTGTTTTTATTTAAAAGGAGATTATGTCTGATAGACATCGAATTATCAT
>DYRY01000005.1:34544-37466 GCA_020718465.1 Anaeromyxobacter dehalogenans
TTTTTTTTGTTTTTATTTAAAAGGAGATTATGTCTGATAGACATCGAATTATCATTAGTGATATTCATCTTGGATATCAAGCAAAAAAGCTAAATCCAGAGGAGTATAAAAAAGAGATTCTTTTTAGCAATGAGCTTTTTAATAAGTTTATTACACACTACAAAACTCTTGATAAAAAACTACCTTGGGAGCTTATTATAAATGGAGACTTTATTGATTTTGTTCAAATAAACTATAGAATTAATCCTAAAGAGTCTAGACAGTATAAGTTATCTCTTGATGAAATGAAATATGGTCTTAATAATAAAGAGAAACATGTTGTTTGGAAGTTGAGAAAAATATCAGAGATTCACTCTCTGTTTTTTCAAACTTTATCAGATTTTGTGAAAGATGGAAATACACTTGTTATTCTAAAAGGCAATCATGATGTTGAGTTATATTGGCCTAAAGTGAAACAGGAGTTTAAAAACATCCTATTAGAGTTACAACAGTTTGATTCAAATGAGAAGAGAGTTGATTTTGAAAATAGAGTAAAGATAAAAGATTGGATATATTATGAAAAAAATCTTTTCTATATTGAACATGGAAATCAATATGATGATTATACCTCTTTTAATAACTTTATAACACCTCTTCATCCAACCCATATAGGAGTTCTAGAGATGCCATTTTCCCATATTACTATGAGATATTGGACAAACATGACAAATGATTTAGAGACTCATGATCTTGCTGATTGGGGCTTAAAAGAGATTTGGATGTGGATAAAAAAACAGGGGATTAGGGGAATTTTGACTCAACTAATATTCTATTTTAGAATATTAATTATGGTAATTGCAAATATAAGAATTGCCCATATTTTTAGTGTAAAAATCCATCTAAAAAAAACAAGATATATTCATGAGATAGCCAAAATACATAATATTGATGTTAAAACATTAAAAAAAATAGGTAGAATGAAGCATACTCCTGTTGGAAACTCTCTTTTTGAGGTACTTTCTGCATTTCATGTTGAGTGGCTTATTATTATTGTTGGTTTTTTCATGTTTCTTTTTGTTCAACTACTTTTTCCATCTATTGGTCATTTTTTTTTAGGAGGAGGATTTTATCTTATTGCCTCAATTGCAATCTATATGATATTTACTACTGGTCGTATTATAGAGCCTGATGAGAAGATTTTTGAAGCCTCTGAAAAAATATCTAAACTTTTACCAGCTAAATACTATATTTTTAGTCATACACACCATCATGAGTGGAGAGAGTTACCTAAAAATGCCATCTATTTAAACACAGGAAGTTGGCTTGAAAGAAACAGAAAAGAGTGGAAACGAACATATCACTACAATCTATCACATATTGTTTTAGATGGTGATAATGATTTAGTTTATTTAATGGATTGGTCTCCTAAAGAGATGAAACCAATTATGATTAATAGTAATTCTGAAAAAAAAGATTTTTTTATCTGATTTTTTAAAACAGATTATGTTTTTTACAATAAGATTTTTTTATCTATTTTTTTTAAGATTTTAAAAAATATTATAAAAATTCTTTAAAAACAGTGGATTTCTCTCTTTATAGAGAATCGAAGCAACTCTATCAGCAACTTTAATTGATAATTTTTCATTAAAACATAGTGTTCCTGATGTTAGGTTGATAGATTTTGTCATCATATAATTTGTACAACCACAAAAGTTAATACAGCGTGGTTGTAATTTACAACTTTTACACTCTTGATTTCTATTTCCTCTATTTTTTAGTAAAAATCTTTTTTTTTCTAAATCAAAACCATTAAAAACATTACCAATAATCATGTTTTCATCTAAATCATTAGAGATAAGTCGTTCACAAGGATAAAGATTTCCTGATGGAGCAACCACAATCTCATTTACTCCAAAAGAGCAGGTTTTACATCGATCATATCCACCATTAATACCTGTTTTAATTTTATCATCTAAAAAACTTATAGTAATATTTTCTCCTTTTTGATAGATTTTTAGATAAAAATCTCCCACTTTTTCAAACTCCTCCTTCCAAATATTACTATAATCATCCCAATTGGAGGTAAAATCTATAGCTATAATAAAATCCTCTATTGAGTAGTTATGATATAACTCAATAATTGATTCTGAAAAATATTTTATATTTAGTGGGGTAATAACAATATTTATGGCATATTCACCAATTTTATACTCTTTTTGTAGTAGTTTTAAGCCAAAAATAACAGAATCAAAACTACCCATACCACCTTTAAAAACTCGATGTTGATTGTGCATTTTTTGATTACCATCAATAGATATCACCATATAGAATCGCTCTTTTTTTAACCAGTTAATTTTTTCAGGAGTTAATAGAACTCCATTTGTTGTGATTGTCTGTTTTGTTGCAATTTTTCTCTCTTTTGCCATCTCTTTTATTTTTTCTGTTGAGTATTTTAATAAATCCCACTCTAAAAGTGGCTCTCCACCAAAAAATCCAAACTCAAGTTTATCAAACTCCTGTTTGAACAGAAATTCAATAGCTTTATCAACTGTTTTTTTTGAGATTGAGACATTCTTTTTCTCACCAGCATAACAATAACTACAAGATAATGGACAATCATGTGTTAAACTAAGTGTAAAATCCATATTATTTCCAATTTAAAAAATAAAACTATTTATATTTTGATAACTCTGAAAATAAGAATTATATCAAATTTTTTTAATAAATATCAATTTTTCTTAATAATTTATGAAATAAGATTATTTAGATTTTGAAAGTGATTAAATCTTTTTTATTTTGATAATTTTTATAAAATTTGATACTATAAATGGTTATATTTTCAATAGTTTTTGGAGGATAAATGGGATATTTTAAAAAAGTGGAGGGAGATAGATTAGACCTCTTGCATAACCTAAAAGAAGAGAAAAAAAGAGTTTTTTTTAT
>DYRY01000087.1 GCA_020718465.1 Anaeromyxobacter dehalogenans
ACCAACAACAATAATAGCACCATCCATCTGAGCAGCACCAGTAATCATATTTTTGATGTAGTCAGCATGACCTGGGCAGTCAACATGTGCATAATGGCGATTATCAGTTTCATACTCAACGTGTGCTGTAGCGATTGTGATTCCTCTTTCTTTCTCTTCAGGAGCTTTATCAATCTCATCAAACGCTGTAAATTTTGCAAACCCTCTCGCTGATAAGATTTTTGTAATAGCTGCTGTTAGAGTTGTTTTTCCATGGTCAACGTGACCGATCGTTCCAATATTTACGTGTGGCTTGTTTCTAATAAACTTCTGTTTTGCCATTTTATACTCCCAGAATAATATCAATTCTTAATACAACAAAAAGCCTACAACCGGACTTGAACCGGAGACCACCTCCTTACCAAGGAGGTGCTCTACCGTCTGAGCTATGTAGGCAAAAAAAGCGGGCAACGGGGCTTGAACCCGCGACCCTCAGCTTGGAAGGCTGATGCTCTACCACTGAGCTACACCCGCTTGGGATATGGAGGGGGGAGGATTCGAACCTCCGAAGGACTCCGCCGACAGATTTACAGTCTGCTCCCTTTGGCCACTCGGGAACCCCTCCAAAAAGGAAATAAGCTGGTGATGGGAATCGAACCCGCAACCGATGGTTTACAAAACCATTGCTCTGCCATTGAGCTACACCAGCATTGCCTAATCTGTATACAAAATTTTTTCCTATTTGTCAATATTTTTTTTTACATAACTAAAAAAAATCTATTTTTTCTTTAAAAATAGAGTTAAAATAGGATTATTTCATTTTTTTTATTTAATGATAATTAGAAAAATGCTATAAAACTCTATTTTTATGGTGAATTTATGTTATTTTTTGAAGATATTATAAAATCAAATGCTAAACTAAATCTCTATCTTGAGATAGTTGGAAAAAAAGATAATGACTATCATCTTTTACAAACTATTATGGTTCCAATATCTCTATATGACACATTAGATATAAAAACCACCTCCAAAAAAAATGAAAATTCAGAAATATCTATTCAATCTAATGTAGATATTTTAAAAGAAGATAATATTCTTTATAAAGCTTCAAAATTAATTTTAGAAAAATACAAAATACCAATTGATATTGAGATTAAATTAGATAAAAACATTCCAATTGGTGGTGGTCTTGGTGGTGGAAGTGGTAATTGTGGAGCATTTTTAAAAAAAATTAATGAGTGGTATAATTTTGCAACAGAAAAAGAGCTTCATAATATTGCACTATCTCTTGGTGCAGATGTTCCATTCTTTTTACTAAATAAACCTGCCTTTTGTGAGGGAGTTGGTGAAATTTGTAGAGAGATAAATATACCAAAAAATTTAGAATACTATCTTATTTTGTCTAATATTAACTCATCAACTCCAAAAATTTTTAAAGAGTTCTCTCTTGATGTTAATAAAACTACTCCATATAAAATTCCTGAAGAGATTTTAGATTTGGATAAAACAGAAATTAAAAGTAACTTTGATAATAATGTAGTTTTAAAAGATAAAAATACTCAATATGACTATTTTTTAAGAAACAACTATTTTATTGAAATAAATAGTGATGAAAAACTTAAAATTGATAAAAATTATCCTTTATGGAGCTATCTTACTCAAACAAATACTCTATATTTTAATAGATTAGAAAAATATGTTTTAAATCTCACACCTGAATTAAAAAAAGATTTTCCAAATAGTTGTAAAACATTTATGAGTGGTTCTGGTTCAACATTTTACACTTTAACTTTAATTGAAAAATATTTAAAAAATAGTAATATAAAAAAAGTGAGTATTTTATAAATTCATTTCTAATTAATAAAAAAAAATTACAAAAATAGAGAAGTTTTAATATAAGTTTAAAAAAAACTTATTTTAAAATTGACTTTTGTTCAAAAATAGATATATTTATTTTTGTATGGAGGATTTATGATTAAACTTAGCAAAAAAGTTGAGTATGCTTTGATGATTTTAAAACATCTAAGTAGTAAAATAGAGAAAAATCCAACATCAGCAAAAGAGATTTGTATACTTTATAAATCCACATTTGATTTAACTTCAAAAGTAATGCAAACATTAACTCAAAAAAAAATATTAAAGTCAGAACAGGGTATTTATGGTGGCTACTCAATTGTATCAGATTTATCAAATATTACACTTTTAGAGTTAATTGAGACTGTAAATGGAAAAATGAGTATTGCAAAATGTCTTGAAGGAAAATGCTCTCTTAAACATTTTTGCAATGTTTCACCATCTTTAAAATTTTTAAATGAAAAAGTTAAAGATTTTTATAAATCAATAACATTAAAAGAGCTTTTATACCCCTCTTTTTAAAGAAAAATATTACATTTTTAATTAAAAGAATTATAGAAAAATTAACACTTGAAAGGATTTGTAATGGTTGGTAATGAACAATTTCTAAGTAAAGATTATAAATATGGCTTTACAACAAATATTGAGGTTGATGAGCTTCCAAAGGGGCTTAATGAGGATATTATAAAAGCTATCTCTAAAAAAAAAGGAGAACCTGAGTTTATGTTGAATTTTAGGTTGAGTGTTTTTGAAAAATGGAAAACTATGGCGGAGCCTCATTGGGCTGATTTCGATTATAATCCTATTGATTATCAAAATTTAAAATACTACTCTGCTCCTAAAAAGAAAGATGGTCCAAAATCTATGGATGAGGTCGACCCAGAACTGCTTGATACTTTTGAAAAACTTGGAGTTCCAATTCATGAGAGAGCAAGACTTGCAGGGGTTGCTATTGATGCTGTTTTTGATAGTGTATCTGTTGCAACAACACATCAAGAGTTACTTTCAAAACATGGTGTTATCTTTTGCCCAATATCTGAAGCAGTAAAAAAACATCCAGAGCTTGTTCAGAAATATTTAGGAACAGTTGTTCCACCAACAGATAACTTTTTTGCATCTTTAAATTCAGCTGTTTTTAGTGATGGTTCATTTGTTTATATTCCTAAAAATGTTAGGTGCCCAATGGATTTATCAACATATTTTAGAATTAATGCCTCTGAAACTGGACAGTTTGAACGAACTTTAATTATTGCTGATGAGGGTAGTTATGTTAGTTATATTGAGGGTTGTACTGCTCCAATGAGAGATGAGAACCAACTTCACGCTGCTGTTGTTGAGCTTATTGCATTAAAAGATGCAGAGATAAAATACTCAACAGTTCAAAACTGGTATGCTGGTGATAAAAATGGAGTTGGTGGA
The DNA here is from genome assembly GCA_020718465.1 of Anaeromyxobacter dehalogenans. Lineage (GTDB taxonomy): Bacteria > UBP6 > JAFGXH01 > JAFGXH01 > JAFGXH01 > JAFGXH01. Next base: position 3,253 of record DYRY01000087.1, read on the forward strand.
ATTTATAATTTCGTTACAAAAAGAGGAAAATGTGCTGGTAGTGGTGCAAAAATCTCTTGGACTCAAGTTGAGGCTGGCTCTGCATTAACATGGAAATATCCAAGTGTTATTCTTCAGGGAGATAACTCTATTGGAGAGTTTTACTCTGTTGCACTTACAAATAACTATATGAAAGCAGATACTGGAACAAAAATGATTCATATTGGAAAAAATACAAGAAGTAGAATTATTTCAAAAGGAATCTCTGCTGAATACTCAACAAACACATATCGTGGTCTTGTTAGAATTGCACCATCAGCTGAAAATGCAAGAAACTACTCTCAATGTGACTCTCTTCTTGTTGGAGATAAATGCTCTGCAAATACATTTCCATACTTAGAGGTAAAAAATAGTAGTGCAACATTAGAGCATGAAGCAACAACATCAAAAATCAGTACAGACCAGATTTTTTATTTAAACTCAAGAGGTTTAAGTACAGAAAGTGCAATATCACTTCTTATCAATGGTTTCTGTAAAGAGGTTTTTAAAGAGTTACCACTTGAGTTCTCCGTTGAGGCAGTAAGACTTTTAGAGATGAGACTTGAGGGAAGTATTGGTTAATATTTTTCATTAAAAAAATGAAAAATAAAGCAATTTTTATAAAAAATCAAAAAAAAAAATTATTTTTTGTGATTAATATATAGCATTTGAAAAAGAGAGGTAGCAAAATGTTAACAATTAAAGATATTTCAGCATCTGTTGATGGGAAAGAGATTTTAAAAGGAATTAATCTCACAATAAAAGCAGGTGAAGTTCATGTTATTATGGGACCAAATGGTTCTGGAAAAAGTACACTTTCAAAAGTTGTAGCAGGTCATCCAGATTATCAAATTACAAATGGTGAAATTGTTTATGACATAAACTTTAAGAAAAAAAATCTTCTTGATATGGAACCTGATGTTAGAGCTAAAGAGGGAATTTTTATGGGATTTCAGTATCCTGTTGAGATTCCTAGTGTTAGTAATGAGGAGTTTCTACGTGCAGCTTTTAATGAGATATGTAAATATCAAGGTGTTGAAGATATGGATCCTTTAGATTTTCAGGATTTTTTAAAAGAGAAAATGGATTTTTTAGGAATGGGAGAGAAATTTATTAATAGAGAGTTGAATGTTGGCTTCTCTGGTGGTGAGAAAAAAAGAAATGAGATACTACAAATGGCTGTTTTATCTCCAAAAATATCTTTTCTTGATGAGACTGATTCAGGTTTAGATGTTGATGCTCTTAGAGTTGTTGGTGAAGGGATTAATAAGCTTAAAAGAAGAGATAATGCAATTATCCTTATCACTCATTATCATAGACTTCTTGATTATGTTAAACCTGACTTTGTTCATGTGATGTATGATGGAAAAATAGTAAAAACAGGAGAGGAGTCTCTCGCTTATGATATTGAAAAAAATGGTTATGACTCTATTATAAAAGAGAGCCAAAATTAAAACTAAAAAGGGGTTTTTAATGAAACTTATTGACAGAATTTCCGATTTTCCAAAATATAGAAAAAATGAGAGCTGGAAATATAGTGATATCTCATTTTTAAAAGAGAAAGAGTTTCAGATAGTTCAAGAGGATCATCATCACTTTATAAATAGTGATTTCAAAAAAAAGGAGTTTATTGGTGATGCTGTTGTTGTTTTTATTGATGGTGTATTATCGATTAAAGATAGCAAGTTTCATGAAGATTTCACGATTTTACCTCTTAATCAGGCCTTTTTAAGATATCCTGAAAAAATAGAGAGTAGCTTTCAAATTCCTGAATCAGACTCAACGTTTGTTGATAATTTAAATAGAGTTTTCTCAGAAAGTGGAGTCTATATTGAGAAAAAATCCACCAATAAAACATTAATCCAACTTATTTTCTATGGTGAAAATAAAAAAACAGATATTCCAATACTTTCATCACCAAGAGTTATATTTTTTGGGGCTGAAAATAGCAATTGCTCTTTTCTTGAAACACATATATCTTGTAGAGAGGAGTTTTTAACAATACCTGTGACTGATATTATTCTTGAAAAAAACTCTACTCTTAATTACTACAGAGTTAAACATGAGAAAAACGGAACACATCTTGGTATGACTAAAATTCTACAAAAAGAGAATACAACATTTAATGCATTTCTCTTTCAGGGTGATTCTCCATTTTCACGACATGAGTTATCTGTTTTTCTTAATGAAAAATATGCAAAAACAGATATCTCTGCAATATATGCCTCAAAAGGGAGTAATCATATTGATAATCAGGTATCTGTTTATCATCAATCACCAGATACAGAAAGTGAACAATTTTTTAAAGGTTTACTAAAAGATAGCTCAACTGCTATTTTTAATGGAAAAGTCTCTGTTTTAAGAGATGCACAACGATCATACTCAAAACAACTAAATCAAAATTTAATGTTGAGCAATAAAGCAACTATCTTTACAAAACCTCAACTTGAAATTGATGCAGATGATGTTAAATGCTCTCATGGTGCAACAAGTGGTCAACTAAATAGAGAGGAACTTTTCTACCTTCAAAGCAGAGGGGTTTCAAAAGAGATTGCTATAAAAATGGTTTCTAAAGCCTTTGCTGATGAGGCATTAAATAGAGTAAAAGAGCCTTTTATTAAAAACTATGTTCAAAATATACTTGATTCATATTTTTGGGAAATTTAAAAAATGGATAAAAATATATTAGCAAAAATAAGAGAAGATTTTCCTATTTTAGGAACTGAAGTAAATGGTTATTCACTTGTATATCTGGATAATGCAGCAACAACATTAAAACCCAAATATGTTATTGATAGGCTTTCAAAACATTACCTTTATGAAACATCAAATATACATAGAGGGGTTCACTTTTTAAGCCAACAAGCAACAACATATTTTGAAGAGGTAAGAGATAAAGTAAAAAGCTATTTACATGGTGATTCAACTTGGGAGACTATTTTTACTAAAGGAACAACAGGTGCAATCAATTTTGTTGCTCAAAGTTTTGGTTCTATTTTTAATAGTGGTGATGAGGTTATTATATCTCAAATGGAGCATCATTCAAATATTGTTCCTTGGCAGATGTTAAGAGATAGAAAAAATATTGTTTTAAAAGTTGCTCAAATGGATGAAAGAGGTATTCTTGATTTAGAGCATTTAGAGAGTTTAATAACAGAGAAAACAAAATTAGTATCAATCACTTATCTCTCAAATGCCTTGGGAACAATAAATCCTGTTGATAAAATAGTTAAAATAGCACATAGCAAAAATATTCCTGTTTTAATTGATGCTGCACAAGCTATTGCTCATATAACAATTGATGTTAAAAAACTAGATATAGATTTTATTGCTTTTTCTGCTCATAAAATGTTTGGCCCAACTGGTGTTGGTGTTTTATATGCAAAAAAACAGTTGCTAGAGAAGATGCCCCCTATTGAAGGTGGTGGAGATATGATTGCATCTGTGAGATTTGATAAAACAATATATAACACAATTCCATACTGCTTTGAGGCTGGTACTCCAGATATTGCAGGAGTTATTGCTCTTGGTGTTGCAATAGATTATATAAATAGTATTGGACTAAAAAATATTGAAGAGTATGAACATAAGCTACTTCAATATGCAACTCAAAAGTTAAGTGAGATAAAAAATCTTAGAGTAGTTGGAACATCTCCAAATAAATCATCAGTAATATCTTTTGTTTTAGATGGAATTCATCCTCATGATGTTGGTTCTCTTTTAGATTCAAAGGGAATTGCTGTAAGAACAGGTCATCACTGTGCACAACCTGTTATGGAGTTTTTTAAAATTCCTGCTACAACAAGAGCCTCTATCTCTTTTTATAACACAAAAGAGGATATTGATAGGTTAGCTGATGGAATTTTATATGTTCAATCTATTTTTGAGTAGGAGATTATAGATGAATCAGAATGAGCTTTATCAACAGGTGATTCTTTCACATAACAAAAGCCCAAAAAATTTTGGAAAACCAGCAACATTCACACACTGGGCAGAGGGATTTAATCCTTTATGTGGAGACCACTACTTTATATATTTAACAATTGAAGATGATGTTATTAAAAATGTTTTTTTTGAGGGTGAAGGATGTGCAATATCAAAAGCATCTGCCTCATTAATGACAGAGTCTTTAAAAAATAAAACAATCTCTGATGTAGAGAGTATTATTAAGAAGTTTCATGACTATATGACTCTATCTCAAGGGAATTTAAAAGATTTAGGGAAAATATCAGTTTTGTCTGGAGTTAAAGATTATCCAGCAAGAATTAAATGTGCAACAATATCTTGGCACACAATGAAACAGGCAATTGAGACTCCTGTTTCTGAATAAAACTTTTATTTTTTAAGTAAAAATTTATTAGTAGTAAATAAAAAGTTATAAACTCATTATTAGGAGAGTTAAAATGAGTGATTTACAGGTAATTGTACAATTAACACCAAATCCAAGTGCACTTAAATTTGTGATGAATAGAGATGTAATCTCTGAAGGAAAAATAACATATTTCTCAATCAATGAGTGTAATTCACCTCTTGCAGCATACCTTTTTGCAATAGATGGTGTAAAACAGGTTCACTTTTTTGATAATACAATCACAGTAACAAAAAGCAGTGAAGTTAGATGGATTGATATTGAAGAGAAAATAATGGATACTCTTTATGACAAAATGGATGAACATGCTTCGAATATTGCACCAAAAGAGGAGCCAATAAAAGAAAAAGCTAGAATAGAGAAAGTAAACATGCCAGAGGAGTTAAGAGAGATTGATGCTCTTTTAGATGAATCAATAAGACCAGCACTTCAAGGTGATGGTGGAGATGTCGATATTGTTGATTTTAGTGATAATGTATTAACTATCAGCTATCAAGGAGCATGTCATGGTTGCCCAAGTGCATCATTAGGTACTCTTCAATATATTCAGATGGTGGTTGGAGATAAATATCCTAATATTGAGGTTGTTCTTGATGAATCTGGTTGGTATTAAAATAATATTTTTTGATTTACTTGCATCCACACAACTTAAATAATAAAATATCTATCACTTTCAGCAGATTAAAAACCGCTGTTCATGTAATAATTTTATATCTTCAAGAAAAATATAAAAAAATTAAAATAATATGAAAAACATTATAAAAAAACTTTATATTTATCTTGAATATTCCGAATACATTTTACAATGTTAATTTTTTAACTGTTAGGAGATTACTATGAGAAAAAAATTTTTACTACTACTTGTATCTTTATGTTTAGTTATGTTTCCAACTTATGTTTTTGGAGGTGAGGAGAAAGTCGAGCAACAAAAAGTTGAGCAAAAGAGTTCAAGTGAATCAAAAATCTCAGTTGATTCAGAGATTTTTTCAGGTTATAAATACTCTTTATCAACAGTTGATAAGACAACTGGTAAAAAAATATCTGGAGAACACCCAAACACATTTCATCTTGGAAGAGTTTATCTAAATTTTAAAGGAAAAATTGATGAAAAATTCTCTGCTAAAATAACAGTTGATGCTGCACCTGTTAAAGATGTTAATACAAACTACTTTTTATTTGTCAAATATGCTTTTTTACAATATAACATTAGTAAAAATCTCTATTTAAAAGGTGGACTTATTGATAATCCATTTCACTCATTTATAATTGGAGTAATTTGGAAACATCTTTTTGTTGAAAATAACTATGGTGCAGTTTTAAAATATTGGAACTCTGCAGAATCTGGAGCATACATAAGATATGAAAACAAAGAGATGGGTGTTGATGCTGCATTTGGTATTAATAACGGTTCTGGATTTAAACAAAATCCAGATTCAGATGAGAGAAAAGATGTTTGGGGTTATGGAAGAGTTTTTTTAGCTAAAACATTTCATTTAGGTGGTTATGCCTCATATACAATTAATGAAGATGATATTATTTTAAAAACATCACTATTAGCTGCATTTGATGTAAAATATGCTTTATTTGGATACAATTTACTTTTTGAAAAAAATGGAGATTTAAAAAGAATGGGTCACTCTATTTATGCAAGAGCAAAATTTGATAACTATGGATTTCATGTGAAAGGAGGTTATTGGGAGCAAGATACATCTTTAGATGATAACTCAAAAGATATTCTTGTTGGTGGCTCTTTCTCACCATCTGAAAAAATCTCTTTTGCTTTAAGTGGAAAAATATCTTGGAATAATCAAGATGATAAAAATATGATTGTAATGTTAGATTCTGTTTTCTTATTTTAAATATCTCTAAAAATGTTTTTTATATAAAACAAATCTCTTACTAATTTTTAATAAAATCTAAAAGTTTACAAAAAATAGTATTTCTCTTTACTTTTTTTAATTTCAGAGTCTAAAAAATTAAAAATAGTATTAAAATTATCTTGAGAGAAACATGTATTAATTTTCTCTTCATTAAGATTAAGATTTGTTTGAGCAAACAAAAATGTTTAAAAAAAAATTAAAAAAATAGTAACTAAAACTTTCATGAAAACTCCTATTTAACTTTTGGTAAAACCTCTAAATATAATATTTTACCACTCTGTTCATAAAATTGAAATCCAAAATCTAAATATTTAAAATATTTTTCACCACTCTTGCCTTTTAATTTCTCTATAGTGTCTGTTTTTCCATAAATATCTTCAAAAAATTTTAAAGATAAATCACTTAATAAAGTTTCAGATATATAAACTAATTTTATATTCTCTTTATTATCAAAATAGAGTATATATCCTTCACCTCTTTTATCTTTTACCTCAATTAAATCTTTGTATTTTTTGTAATTTATATTTTTAGAGATAGTGTAACTCTCTAAACTATCTTTAGGAAAAACACTATTTATCAATTTTAAAAATTGATTTATTTTTCCAACTTTATATAAATCAGTAAGATATAATCCTGATTGATGTTTTAACTCATTTTCACTATAAAATAGTGTTGCTTCAAATTTTTTTGAAAAAATATATTTTTTACTATATATATCTTTCTCTACTTTCCCATAAATATCAACAGAATCGATACTCTCTATCTTTATCTCAATTTTATCATTTATAACACTCCACTTCCCTACTTCTATTTTATATTTTGGGCTTAATCTTCCCTTTTGTTGAATAATTTCAACATCTCCATTCAAACTAAATCTACAACTAAATGAGTAATATTTTGAATCATCTCTTGATGGAGTTCCATCCTCATTTTCATGATGATTATAACCAAAAATAGAGACCACTTTCTCATTTTTTTTAGGATTTATAATCTCTGAAGAGAATAATAAAGATAAAAGTAAAAGTAAAAGAGTAGTCATAATAAAAACTCCTATAGATATTAACTATTATAAAATAAAAAATAAAAAAAATCATTAAAAAAAACAGTTTTTTATTGCAAAAAACATACAATCTATTATAATAAAATTAGTGACTTAGTAGAGGTTAAAAATGGATTATAGACTTAGAGAATTATTAGATGAGATAACATTTACACTATCAGTATTAGATGAGCAAGAGACAATTAAAAACAGTTGGCTTGATGAACAGAAAATTGTTCTTAAAAATCTTATGAAAGAGGTATCTATTCTTGATAATGAGAGCTCATCAATTGATACAAATAAAAAAATCTCAAAAGATACTCTTGAAACAGTAAATAAGAGTGCAAAAATACTTTTTAAAGAGATAGAGTTTAGAGTTAAAATTGATAAAAAAACTCTATATAAAAACTATTTTTCAAAAAATATATCAGTTGTTGAGAGAACTAAAAATGGATTTTTAAGAGCATTTGAGAATATTGAACAAAAACTTAATAATGAATCGCTAGATTCTCTTTTATTATTTAAAGATAAAGTCTCTGAAATTTTAATTTTATTAAGAGATATTGATAAAAACATTGTTAATCTATCTTCAAATAAAAAGTTTAAAAAGATAGATAAAGATTTACAGTTTAACAAACTAAATAGTGAGTATAAAAGATTAAAATTAACTATACAAGCTATCTGTATTGGAACAAAAATAAAATATAAAATATTTACTTTGAAAAAAAGTAATAAAAAAATTAAAAAAGAGTCTACCGAATCTTAAAAATAGTTTACTTTAATCAATACAATTTGAGATAATAAAAAATATTATTAATTTAAGTTAGTTAAAATAAACTGTTTATGTTTTTATTTTTAAAAAAAATATTTTGCAGAGACTACTTTTTAGTAAAAGTGCTCTTTACATGATTTACATGAGACTACTTTTTAGTAAAAGTACTCTTTACATGGTTTACATGAGACTACTTTTCAGTAAAAGTACTCTTTACATGATTTACATGAGATTACTTTTTAGTAAAAGTACTCTTTACATGATTTACATGAGATTACTTTTTAGTAA
>DYRY01000088.1:0-7377 GCA_020718465.1 Anaeromyxobacter dehalogenans
ATGTTCCAACCCCTGTTATTGGACCACCTCTAAAACTTCCATCCTCCATTGGAATACCAAAAACAACAAAATCTTTAAATGCTAAATAGAAAGATGGATCTAAATAGCTTTTAACACCATCATCCTCTAAATAGAAGTTATCTTTAGATATCTTAAATGCTCTCTCTATAAGATCAAAAATCTGTTCTCTAATATGAATAGCAGCTTTTTTAACAGCATTTCCACAAGACCAAGTTACATGAGAGGCAACTGTTTGCCACTCATAAGGGTTTCTATCTGTATCTGGATTCTCAACACGTATTTTATTTGGTGGAACAGATAGAATCTCTGCTGCAACTTGAGCCATAACAGTTAAATATCCCTGCCCAATATCCATTCCAGAGACTAAAATATTTAAACTTCCATCCTCATTAAACTTAATAAATGCAGAAGAGGAGGCATTTGGTGGCATTGCTGGTGCTTTCCAAAGTAGTGAAAAACCTTTACACAAAACTTTTTCAGGATCTGTTGAAACAACCTCTTTTCCCCACTCAATCTCTTTTGCAACCGCTACTATTGACTGTTGTAAACCATTAGGATTCATATGTGCACCATATGCAAGTGTATCCCCTTTTGAAATTGCATTTTTTAATCTAAACTCAACTGCATCCATTCCCAATTGTTCAGCTGCCTGATCCATTAAAGACTCTAAACCAAAAAGAAACTCAGAGTATCCAAAACCTCTATATGCACCACCTGGTGGTAAATTTGTATATATACAGAGTGAATCTATTGATATCGCAGGAATTCTATATGGACCAGTAGCAGATAGTCCAACTGCATTAACAACATTTGCTCCATACTCAACATAAGCTCCTGCATCCCAATATAGTTGATGTTGTAAAGCAGTTATTGTTCCATCCTTTTTTAAACCAAGTTTAAGTTTTGCAACAACTCCTAACCTTTGATATGTATTATAAAACTCCTGCTCTCTACTCCACCTCATCTTTACTGGATGTCCTTTCATTTTTGTTGCAATAGCAGCCGCAAGAATCTCCATTGTAACACCTGCTTTACCTCCAAAACCACCTCCAACATGTGGAGCAATAACACGAACATCTTTATGTTTTATTCCAAGAGGAGCAAGTGCCTCTGCAAAAAGATGCCTTTGTGTATATGGTGATTGAGAGCTTGCCCAAACAGTTAATCTTCCAGAAAGATCATATTTTGATATAACAACATGTGTCTCAATTGCACAATGTGCATATCTTGGAACTTCAAATGTCTCCTCAAGAACAATATCAGACTCTTTAAAAGCAACATCTAAATCTCCCCTTTTTGTTTTTCTCCAGTGAGCAATATTTGTGTTTGCTTTTGGAAAAAACCAAGGAACATGAGGATACTCCCCTAAATCAGGATGAAGAAGTATTGGATTTTCAGAGATAGCCTCCATTTGTGAAAACACAGGAGTTAATGGTTCATAACTTACTTTTACTAAATTTACTGCCTTTTTTGCTGCTTTTGGATCTCTTGCAACAACTGCGGCAACCTGTTCTCCAACAAAACGAACAATATCTTGTGCAAAAATATATCTATCTTTCATATATAGACCAAATTTATATGGAAAATCTTTTCCAGTAAAAATCTGAACAACTCCTTCAACTTTTTGAGCTTCAGATATATCAATAGATAGAATTTTTGCATGTGCTTCACTACTTTCAACAATCTCTGCATATAGTAAATCAGGACCAAACTCAAGATCATCTGTGTAGATTGCTGCCCCAGAGACTTTTTCACGACCATCAACTCTTTCAATATTTTTGCCAACAAATCTATATTTACTCATCACTACCCCCTATATCACTAGATGAGTATAACTTATTTATATTGTGGTTATGATTCTCTTTATTATCATGTGAGACTTTCTCTACTGCCTCTAATATTGGAGTATAACCTGTACAACGACATAAATTTCCTGCTAATGCCTCCTGAATCTCCTCTCTTGTTGGAGTACTATTTTTTCTTAATAACTCAGTTGTTGAAATAATAACTCCAGGAGCACAAAACCCACACTGAAAAGAGTTCATCTCAATAAATTTCTCTTGAACAACAGATAGTCCATTTTGAGATAAACCCTCAACTGTTTCAATTTCACAACCATCAACCTCAATTGCAAATACTAAACAGCTTCTAACACTTTTTCCATTTAAAAGAACAGAGCAGGCTCCACAATCACCACGTTCACAACCACATTTAGGACTTTTTAATCCAAGTTTATCTCTTAAAACATCAAGTAGAACATCATTTGGTTCAACATAGATGGCTCTTTTTTCACCATTAACAGTTAATACTATTTTTTTCATCATATCCCCCTACAATCTTGAAAGAGCTAATTTAATCCCTCTCTCAACCATAACCTCAACCATATGCCTACGATACTCTTTTGATGAACGAATATCAGTTATTGGGGATATCTCACTCTGTATAATTTGAGATAACTCATCATTTAAACCAATAAACTCTTTTCCATTTAAATACTCCTCCAGTTTTAATGCTCTTTTAGGGATTGGACCAACAGCACAAAAGGCAATTTTATACTCAAAATTTTCGGAAACAACAACTCCAACACCTGCTTGAGCTAAATCCTCTCCAGAGTATCGACCAAGTTTCATATATGATGTTCCATTTTTAAGCTCTGGAATCTCTACTAAAACACCAAGAACAATCTCATTATCTAAAAGGGCTGTTTTTTTAGGTCCAACAAACCACTTATCCATAGGAATAACCCTTTTTCCCTCAACACTCTCAACAACAACATCTGTTTTATAAACAAGAAGAGCAGGACCTAAATCTAATGATGGAACTGCAGAGCAGATATTCCCAACAAGTGTAGCTCTATTTCTAACTCCAACTGAAGCAACTGTATGAGAGGCCTCTACAATTAATGGAGTACTGTTTTTGATGAGTGGAGACTCTATTAACTCTGTGAATGTGATGGCAGAACCAATAAAAATAGAGTTATCTCTTTTTTCTAGTATTGATAATTCAGGAACTCCTTTTATATCAATTACAATATCTGGAGATAGACGACTCTCCTTTATATTAACAAGCAAATCTGTTCCACCAGCTAAAAGTGAACTTTTTTTACCATACTGCTCTCTCAGATTTAAAGCCTCTTGAAGAGTTGATGGTTTTTGATATAGAAAATCATGTGCAACAACCATTGTCTATATTCTCCATTAATTAAGAGATTTTGTTAAAAATGGGTTAATCTACTGTTACAAAAGTACAATAAACTAACCCAATAAACAGTCTCAAGTTAAAATATTAATGTGACTTTTAAAAAACAAAAAAGCACTCTTTAATAAAAAGAAATCTAAAAAATGCTATTCAGTAAAATAGTTCTATTTTTACTCTGCTGGTGGTTCAAATGCAATAATACGACACATAGAGGACTCCAACTCAATTCCTCTAAGTGGAAAAAGACCAATCCAAACACGTTTGTTTTTAATTTGATCAATATCCCCACCAATATTCTCTGCATGAACAAGTTTTTTAGGAAAAAGTTTTAGGTGCATAACTTGATAATACTCCTCTGGAGGAAACATCTCATCCCACTCTTTTCCATATTTTTGAATAAGTTTCGCCTCTGCCTCTTTGAATGGTTTTGGATGCCAATTACGAATAATTGTATTCATAGGATGATCTGCACTTCCACAATCAACTCCAATCCATTTAATTTTCATCTGTAAAACCCACTCATGAAAACTTGGGTCTGGACCAGGATGTTTTACAAAATAGCGAAGTTCATCTGATTCTGGTTGGTCCCAAGCGTAGCGATGATATCCAGTATTAATTATAAGAATATCACCCTCTTTAACCTCAACTTTTTTCATAATCATCTCAGGTGTGTAAAGATCATAATCACCAAGCTCATCAGAGATATCAACAACAACTCCAGGACCAACCCATTCAGCCATTGGAACATCACCAATTGCACGACCACTTGAATGGAAATGGATTTCACCATCAATATGTGTTCCAACATGATTACTTGTTGTTATAATTTGACCATTTGCACCTTGCCCCATATGTGCACCTGCAATTCTTTTGAAATATTGAATTTGAAGTGGAACATAACTTGGCCAAGGTGGAGTATGAATACTTAAGCGTTGTGTTAAATCATACATTTTTAAAGAACCCATCAATTCAAAAAAAGTTTTAGAATCCATATATTAAACCTCCATAAAAATAAAAAAAACTATAATACAAAATTAATCATCAAGTAAAGATGCAAAACCAATATACCCCTTTTCAAAAGGTTCTGATGGAGCACGTAAAACACCAGCACCAACTTGACCAACTCCAGGCTCTTTATGTGCAACACCTGTATCAATAAAAGGAGTTATGTTTTTCTCAACAACTTTTCTAACATCAATTGCAGTTGGAGTTCCTCTAAAGTTAAGAGATGGAATTTGAAAATATCTGCTTTCAGATGTAGTAATCTCATACATCTCCATTGTATAATTTAAAGCATCAGAGGCATTTCCTCCAACAAATTGAACAATTGCAGGAGAGGCAGCAATTGCAAAACCACCAAGACCTGCAGTCTCTGTGATTGCACTATCTCCAATATCTGGATTTGCATCATTTTTAGTAAAACCTGGGAAAAAAAGAGCATCAGGAACTAATGCTTTTCCTGTATACCATTTTTTACTATCTCCTGCAATTTGTATACCAAAATCGGTACCATTTCTAGCCATAACAACAGCTATTGAACTGTATTTAACTCCCCTTGCAGCATCTAATATCGCTTTTGATGCTGGCATTGAGAGATTTAAGAAAAAATGATCATTTCCATGAATAAACTCTAAAACTTTTGCTGCATCTTCACGATTTTCAGATGTACGAACAATTGCGGGAGCAATAATTCGATAAAAAAGTGAAGTACCTGCTCTATTTCTATTATGAACCTCATCTCCCATATGTAAAGCTTGAGATATAACTCCTTTTAAATCTATCTCACCAAAAAGCTCAATTGCCTTTTTCAGTGTTGGATATAGAGTTGTTTCCATCCAACGAAGACGATTAACAACCTCTTCACTAAATGCACCATAACGTAAGACTTTTCCAAGCCCTTCATTTTGTGTGCAATAGGTTTCATTTCCAAATGTTTTATTTTTCACAATAAAAACAGGCATTGAGTAGGAGATTATTCCTGCCATTGGTCCTACAGAGTTATGTTCATGGCAAGGTGCATACTCAATCTCTCCTGAAGAGGCCAATTTTTCTGCCTCTTGTGGATTTGAAGCAAGGTTTTCATAAATTAATGCACCAATAATTGCACCTCTCATTGGTCCACACATTCTATCCCAAGTTATTGGTGGACCAGCATGAAGGATAAGTTTTTTATGCATTCTAGGAATAACTTCAAAAGCTTGAGCCATTCCTACTAAAAATGGAGAACCACTTGCGATTATATCTGTTACTTCTCTATTTGCTTGGTCAATTTTCTCTTTATGTTTATCAACTTTTGCAATAATAGATTGTTCAACATCTAAACCTGGTTTCCAATCAACTTGAACATGTGGAGTGTTACTCTCTTTTAAAGCCTCAAGAAATGAGTTAAGCCCCAAATTTACCACTTGGATGGAGCCTGAAAAGAGATTATCAATACTCATATTTTCTCCATAAAATATATATAATCAACAACAATCAGAAAAAAAAATTAATTAATCTTTTGTTAAATATAACAAAAAATAGATAAAAATTACTTAACAATTTCAAGTGCAAATAGAGTAGCAACTCTATTTGATGAAACAATAAGTGAACCTGCATTTTGAAGAGCAGATATAACCTGTTTTCTATTTTGTGGATCAGCATCAGTTCCAACAACATAAGATATAAAAGTTAATTTAGGATTTATTGATAATGCTTTAGTTATAATTGGTGCTAACTCTGCATCTGGAGCAGGATGAGAACCATAACCTAAAACAACATCAAGAATAATAACAGAACACTCTAAATCAGAGGCCTCTTGAATAACTCTTTTATTTCTTAATGAAAAATCAATCATTGGGTGTGGTCTTCCAACTGTAAAATCATCCTCTCCAAGATCAATAAGAGTATGTTTTTGAGACATAAAAAGATTTTCTAAAGGTAAAATTCCTTTTCCAGAGTGATTTCCATAAATCTCTTTCAAATGATCTCTTAATAAAATACCAGCCTCATCACAAAAAGTTCCACCACTAAAAAGAGCTCTTATATATTTTTGATTTGAGGTTTTTTTAGCTTTTTCTTTTAATATATCATCATTTGTAAAATCAACCTCTCTCATTAAGGATAACTGAAGAGAAAGCTCAACCGATTTTTGAGCAGTCTCCTCCAATGTACGGCAAATCTCTGCTGGAAAATCTTTAAGTTGCTCTTTATCTGCACCTAAAAATAGAGCTACAACAGGTTTTTCACACCCTTTTAACTCAAATGCAATTTTATCAATAACCTCTTGATGTGGTGGTTTTGAAACAAGTGTGATAATTTTTGTGTTTTTATCATTTTTAAGAGCTTTTAATCCCTCTAAAAACATAATACCACCAACCTCTTTTTTAACATCTCTACCACCAGTTCCAATTGCTTGTGAAACTCCACCTCCAAAATTAGATATTAGTGATGTAACCTCCTGCATACCTGTTCCAGATGCTCCAACAATACCAATATCACCTCTTCTAACTTTATTTGCAAAAGCTAATGGAACTCCATTTATAATAGCTGTTCCACAATCGGGCCCCATAACAAGAAGTCCTTTCTCTTTTCCAAGTTTTTTAAGAGATATCTCATCTTCAATAGAGACATTATCAGAAAAAATCATCACATGAAGCCCACGATTAAGAGCTTTTCTTGCCTCATTTGCTGCATATTTTCCAGCAATAGATATCATTGCTAAATTTGCTTGAGGAAGCGTTTTTAATGCTCCATCAATACTTTTAGGAACAAAAGTTGTACTACTACTATCTCCTTTTTGAAGAGACTCTAAAAGAGATTCCATCTTATCTAAAACTTTAGATACGATCTCATCACTATTTGCTTTTATTCCGATAAGTAAATCATTACCATTACTATCACTAAACTCTGATAGCAACATTCCAGAGACTTGTAGAATAGATTTATTCTCATTTGTCCCCATTACCATTGCCACATCCTCAACCCCTTCCATTGAGCTTAGTTCACTTCCAATTCTCATCAAACTAACTGAATCAAAGTAGACTTTGTTTTTAATAACACCTTTAACAACCATAAATATATCCTTTATAAAGTGGATAAACTAACAAATTATAACTATTCAACAGAATTGTAAATTCAATCTTTTCATATTTTAATTAAATAAATATAAAAACTAAT
>DYRY01000088.1:7477-11457 GCA_020718465.1 Anaeromyxobacter dehalogenans
TAAATAAATATAAAAACTAATCATTTTTTCTTAATTTTTTAATTAGAAAAAAACTCTTTTTTTAGTAAAACAGCAAAAAAACCAGATAAAAAATCTCCACCTGAAGTTGCTCCATGCTCTAAAACATTAACTCCAAGTATACTAAGAGAGTCATAATCTTTTTTTAGTAGTGATGTTAAGAATATTTTAACATCATAAAAAAATGAGCTCTCTTTTGCAAAATATATAAAACTATTTGAGATTAAATTTTTCCCTTTTGATAAGGCGAAAATAGACTCTTTCATTGTTTTAAATTTTTTTTGAAAAAACTGTTCATAAAAAGAGACTCCAGTTAATGCTCCTGCAAGCCAATCATCTCCAGATGGAGTTAATCCAAAGCCATGCCCTTTTATTTTTGGGATTGCTAAATCAAACTGTTTATTCAAAAATAGTTCAATTCCATCCTCTATCTCTTTATAAACAAGTTCTGAGAATTTATATTTTTTTTCAACAGAAAAAAGATTGTTATCTTTATTATTTATATTTTCAGTTAAATTTTTTTGAATATGAGTACTTTTTTTTAAAGAGATTAACTTTTCAAAATTGATAATCGATAGTAAAGTTCTGTTTTCATCTTTTATTTTGAGGTAGTTATATATCTTTTTTAGTTCAATCATAGTTTTAAACCAACAATCATTAATATCTTCACACTCATCTTTTAAAACATCAATATATAATCCTGAATTATATGTTTGTATTGAGTTTTTTTGATATCTATTAAAGTTTATCTGTAGATTTTTATCTGTTACTACTAAAAAATCACTATATTTTAAAAGGTTTTCTGAAACAGTAATTGTGTTTGGACCACTTTTCTCTGTTGTAACTGTTGCTAACTCCCCATACTCATTAATAAAATTATGATACTTATTGAATTTAGAGTGAAGTGAAAAATTTCCTATTGGTAATCTATCTCCAATTTCATAAATATTCATAAATCTCATCTCAAAAATAAAATTTTATGCTATTATACTCATTAAGTCAAGCAACAAGAGGTTTTAAAATGCAAAATATATTTGAATTTTTAACCTATTTTTATCTTTTTTGTTAATTTTTTATGACTTTACAGTTTAATTACTCAATATGTTGGAATTATAAATATTTTTTGTTATTATCCTAAATATTGTTTCACAGAGGTTTGTTATGGTAAAGATTATTGGAAAAGCGATTTTATCGGGAAATGAGGCTATTGCACGTGGTGCTTATGAGGGAGGATTGCATTTTGCATCAGCATATCCTGGAACTCCAAGTACAGAGATATTAGAGTCTTTAGCTTTTTACAAAGAGGTAAAGGCAGAGTGGGCACCAAATGAGAAAGTGGCAATGGAGGTTGCAGGTGGTGCTGCAATTGGTGGTGCAATATCCTTATGTGCTCAAAAACATGTTGGTTTAAATGTTGCCGCTGACCCATTATTCTCACTTGCTTATGCAGGGGTAACAGGGGCTCTTTTAATTATAACAGCAGATGATTCAGGAATGCACTCATCTCAAAATGAGCAGGATAATAGACATTTTGCACGTGCTGCAAAAATACCACTTATTGAGCCTGTAAATAGTGATGAGGCTTTAAGAATGACAAAATGGGCTTTAAAAATATCACATCAATTTGATTCACCAGTAATGCTAAGAACAACAACTAGAGTTTCTCATGGAAAAGGGGTTGTAACACTAAGTGAGCGAGAAGAGATACCAATATATCCATACAAAAAAAACTTTGAAAAATATGTTTTAATGCCATCTAATGCTAGAAAACTTCATGTTGTTGTTGAGGAGAGATTGAAAAAACTAAAGGAGCTTGCGGAGATTTCTGAGTGGAATGTTATTGAGGAGGGGGATTCGGAGGTCGGAATTATAACAAGTGGAGTCTCCTATAACTATGCAAAAGAGGTTTTTCCCAATGCAACATACTTAAAGCTTGGATTCTCATTCCCTTTTCCAACAGAAAAAGTTAAAGAGTTTGCCAAAAAAGTGAAAAAAATCATAATTATTGAGGAGGGGGATGATTTTATTGAGGGATATGTAAAACAACTTTGTTTATCTAATGAGATTGTTGGAAAAGATACTCTCCCATATTGTGGAGAGATGCTTCCAGAAGTTTTAAGAGAGCATCTATTTAATGAAAAAGTGGAGAAAAAAACAATAAATAGTAATCATATTCTTGAAAGACCACCTGTTTTATGCCCTGGTTGTCCACATATTGGAATTTTTGATGCAATTAAAAAACAGAAACTTACAGTTGCTGGAGATATTGGTTGCTATACACTTGCAGCATTAGCTCCTTGGAATGCAATGGATACCTGTATATGTATGGGAGCAAGTGTTTCAGGTTTAAGTGGCTTAATGCAAAATCCAATGATAGATGGAAACAGTAGTGTTGCAGTTATTGGAGATTCAACATTTATTCACTCTGGTATTACAAGTCTTATTGATATGGTTTATAATAATAGAAAGGGAACTGTTATTATTTTAGATAATAGAATAACCGCAATGACAGGGAATCAGCAAAATCCAACAACAGGTTCAACTCTTCAAGGTGAAACAGCTCACAAAATAGATTTGGAGGCTTTAGTAAAAGCAATTGGAGTGAAGTGGATAAAACGGGTTGATAACTATAATCTAAAAGAGACATCTGATGCTTTAAGAGAGGCAAGAGCATTTGATGGTTTATCAGTTGTAATTACATCACAACCCTGTGTTTTAACTGAGGAGGTTAAAAAGAGTAAAAAGCATCCTTTTGAGATAGATGAGTCAAAATGTATTGCTTGTGGAGCCTGTTTACGTTTAGGTTGTCCTGCGATTTCAAAAGGTGTCTCTGGAAAATCAAAAATAGATCCTGTTTACTGTATTGGTTGTGGAATGTGTGCACAAGTTTGTCCACCAAAAGTTCAAGCTATTCATAAAATTGAGAAGGGGGAGTAATGGAAACAACATCTGTACTATTTGCTGGAATTGGTGGGCAAGGAATAATAAAGGCGAGTTCAATTCTTGCAACAGCCTGTTTGAATAGTGGTTTTGATGTAAAACAATCAGAGGTTCATGGTATGGCACAAAGAGGTGGTTCTGTTGTGAGTTTTGTTAGATTTGGAGAAAAAGTCTACTCTCCAACAGTTGAACAAAAAAGTGCCAATATTATCCTCTCATTTGAAAAATCGGAAACATTAAGATGGATAGATTACTTAAAAGAGGGGGGATTTTTACTAATTAATGATTACGAGATTCGTCCTACCTCTCTAAACTATACAGGAAAAACATATCCAGAGAAAACAACAATTGAGTCTTATCTTAAAGGGGTTGAGTATAAATTTGTCAACTCAACAGAGGAGGCTTTAAAAATTGGTGATGTTCGTGTTTTTAATACAATTTTACTTGGTGTTATTGCAAAAAAAATAGAGAAAATCTCAATTGACTCTTTTCATAAAGCAATAGAGTCATCTGTTCCAACAAAAACTATCTCTTTAAATCTAAAAGCTTTTGATTTTGGTTTATCTTTGTAAAAAACAGATAATTAAACATAATTAACCTCAAAAAAACATAAAATCATTCTAATTTAAAATCATTACAGCAGTTGAAAAATGCAAATGTAAGAGTGATTAATGTTTATGTTATGTAGGGGTGAAAAAATATTTTTTGTGAATAAAAAACGATATCGTCAGGTCAGATTTCTGACCTGAAAAAGGAAGAAAAAGATATTTCTGACCTGAATTGGCATTAATTATTAACTCTATTTAAACTTGACAGAGTTTAGAAAAAGTTGTAAAGATATTTGTACTTTTTTTTAATAAAATGCACAATTCAACACAACCAAGTAAAGTAAAATTAATTAAAAATCAATTAAAAAACAGAAAAACAGCTTATATTTTTGATAGAAATAACTCTATCTAATTTTTATGGAGGATTTTATGCAATTAAAACTATTATTGGTAATTAAATTACTATTTTTATTA
>DYRY01000089.1 GCA_020718465.1 Anaeromyxobacter dehalogenans
TAAAAAGATATAAACTATCATAATTATGCTATTTTTTGAATTAAATTAAATCAAATCCTAAAAAAACCATTGAGTATGGTTCTCCACAAAGAGGAATAAATGCTCCACCTGATGGCCACCAGTATGTATAGCCAACATTAAATATAATAATCTAGATGTTTTCATAAAAACCTATTCACCATATATTTTAGTGATATATGATTTTAAAAAAAAATCAATTATAAATATCTATTTTAAGGGATTTATTTAAAATAAAAAATTTTAGAAAATAAAAAATTGAGATAAAATAGATTACATCATGCCACTTTTTAGTTGATCTATGCTATAGTTTTTACCAAGTTCAACACCAGGCTGATCAAATGGATTAATCTCAAAAAGAAATCCAGTTACAGCAGTTACAATCATAAAGAATTGTAAAAATGCACCAAACTCAAACTCTGAAAATTTAGATAGTTGAATCTCAATAACAGGTCTTTTTACCTCTATTAAAGAGCGAACAGTTCCTATTTTAGCAGCAGTTAAAAGGTCATTAAAGCCATATCCCTCAATATATGAGAAAGTATCTAATTCTGGTTTTTCAAAACGATACTCACCACTCTCTTTAAAAGAGATAACTGTATAAAGCTTGTCATTTTTTCCCTCAATAAACTGTTGTAGTTGAGAGTGTTGGTCTGTAGAACCTCTAAATGATAGTGGAGCAGTTCCAAATCTAAAAGAGCCATCAATTGATGGTTTTCCTAATGACTCTCCCCAAAGTTGGCGAAACCACTCTGAGAATTTAATAAACCTATCATTATAAAAAAGGGTAACAGATGTGTTAAAACCCTTATTTTGATCATAAATAGAGTGTATTAAAGAGTATTTTAAAGCATTATTATCCTCTATTGTTGTTGTTAAAAACTCATCTGTTGTTGCTTGAGCACCCTCTAAAATTTTTGTGATATCAATATCAATAAAAGAGGTTGCAAGTAGTCCAACAGGGGTGAAAACAGAGAATCTACCACCAACATTATCAGGAATAATAAATTTTTTAACATTTAAACTCTCATTTAGTTTATTAAGATGTCCTTTTTTTTCATCTGTAATAAAAACTAAACGTTCTTTAAAGTACTCTAAACCTTTTTTAGAAACAACCACATCCTTAATATAAAAGTATTGTGACATTGTTTCAAGTGTTCCCCCAGATTTACTAATCACAACAAAAACGGAGTCATCCAAGGAGATATTATTAATAAGATACTCTACTAATCTTGCATCATAGTTATCAACAAAATAGAGTTTTCTTTTTTCTGGAAAAAATTCATGGTCATATCGTTGTGTAAATGCATTGTATATAGCCTCTGTTCCAAGAGAAGAGCCACCAATACCAACAATAATCATGTTTTTAAAACGTTTTTTGAGAGTTTCAGAGTACTCTAAAATCTCTGTAAGTTGCTCTTTTCTTTCAGGAAGATTTAAAAAATTTGTTTTCTTTTCGGTATGAAAAGATTTTGCTTTTTCAAATGCACGTTCAATACGTTCTTTATGAAGTTGCATTAAACCATATTTGAGTCCATTCTCTTTAATTACAGATTCATGAATTGTGTTAAATAAAAAAGATATCTGTTCCATATTACCTCACTAAAAATCACTATATATGTTTTAAATTGCTAAAATTCGAAACTATTTTAAGAGAATATTTTTAAAAAAGAGAGTTCTCTCCTCTCCATCTTTTATTACAACTATTTTGCTTGGAAAACTCAATTTTTGCAAAATATTTTTATACTCAAGAAATAGAATTTTTATAAAAGAGTCATTAAATTCAATATTAACAAAAGCGGGAGTTTGTCCTCTTTTATAAAATGCAATTTGTGGAATTTTTTCCGATTTTTCTGATGAACCATAAACAATAATAGGAGAGTCATGAAGAAGTTCAAGATGTGTTTTTGTTGTTGCAATGCTATATTTCTCACAAAATTTTGTTAAATGTTTATCAGAGCCTAAAAAAAGATCCCCCAATAGTATAAAATAAGACTCTAGTTTTGATGTGTCATTTTTAATATCAATTATAACATCAAAAGTCCCATTTAAACTGTTTTTAGAGTCATCTTTTGTAACAGAAGTTGATTTATCTTTTTCACTACTTTTTTTGTTGGTGGTTAAAGAGTCTTCATTATCTGAATTAAGAGTTTTTGATACTCCAATAGTCTCTGCTTTTAGTTGAACACTACTATAACTTCCCTTTGTTTTTTTTATATATTGACCCTCTATCCCATAAAAAGGGAGATTATATGAAAAAAGGGAGGTAGATAGTAAAAATAGAGTAAATACTGTTATTTTATTTAGCACTCCTAGCCTCTTTCTCCATCTGTTTTTTACAATCAATACAAATTGTTGCAACTGGACGAGCTTTTAGTCTTTCAATACTAATCTCATTACCACACTCTTCACAAATATCATACTCACCATCTTCTAAACGTCTGAGAGCTTTTTTGATTTTTTTAATATACTTCTCATTTCTCTCTTTCATTCTAATTTGATAAGATTGCTCATATTGAACAGATGCAATATCATTATCATCTGGCAATCTATTCTCTTCTGCATTTGGAGTTTCCATCAACTCAAGTTCCTCTTGAGTTTGTTGAAGAAGTTCCAATAGCACATCTTTAAAGTAATTGTGTGTCTCTTGCTCCATCTTGCCCTCTATAACGGTCAACATTTTTATTATACAAATCTACTTTTCAAAGTCAAGAGATTATAGTATTCTAAAAGGTAATCCTAAATAAAGTAAGATTTTTTTTTTATAAAAAACAGAGATATTTTAATAAAAAATAGATATCAAAATTTATTAAATAAAATAATTTTTAATGATTTTTTGAATGAAAATCTATAAATAATCAGAAATCTGTTACTCTTTTAACAAGGTCAGGACGATCTACAAAAGGATTTCTATTGTGTTGATAACCATCAACCATATTATTTCTTCTCATCTCAACATCATCAACAGGATCCATTGCATGCCATCTTCTTAAAACACGCTCTTCATAAAGTGGAATATGATTAATATTATCTGGGCCTGTTCCACCAGCTTGAGATTGATTAATTGATTCATCTTTATATCTTACTGCAAAGTAGAAAAGTGCACGTGCTATATCACCTTTTTTACTATCTTGTGGCTCAAATATAGAGTAGTCTGTACATCTTGTGCTTGGTTTACCTTTTTTCGCTGCTGTTCCTGCTCCATCCCAATCACAATACCAAGGCTCTTCTGGTGTTGTACAAGGACAATCAGTTTTTACAACTTCCCCAAAATGAACATTCCCTCTTTTTGAGTTTGCTTGATTTGTTGTTGTAAAAAGATGGTGCATATCACTTTTCATTGGTGATGATTCCCCAAAGTATGATTGAGGCCAAACATGTTCACAACTACTTGCTCCAGATTGACTTGTATATGCACAGATATTGTTGTCAAAATCAAAAATTTTATCTTTTGCAGAGTCATAACCTAAAGCATTGTGATCTTTTACAATGTTATAAAGTTTCTCAATCAACTCTGCATCTCTTGAGTCACCAAGATTATCATAAATATTACCATATGTTGCAATAACACAACTACTTCCTTGTGGAATATAACCTTGAGAACAGAAACATTTGTATATTAATGGGTTTACAACACCACAAGATGTTTTATTTGTTTCAGTACAAGGATTTGGAGAACATGGATTATTAGCACAAAATGTAACCGTTGTGCTTTTTAAACAGGCATAATCTTCACAATCAACAAAATTATTGTTATCATTATCAATATAATCATTACATTTTTCAGGAGTATCCTCCGCCTCTGAACCACAAACTGTTATTGCACTATTTTTACTACAAGAGAAATCGGCACAATCTTTAAAACCATTTCCATCATTATCAATGCCATCGGAACATTTCTCATCTGTATTCTCTTGGTTTCCACAAACAGTCACTTCAGGATTTCTTGTACAACTCCAATCAGCACAATCAATATGACCATTACCATCATTATCAATTGTATCAGAACAAAGTGCATCTGTATTCTCAAGATTTGTGTTTTCAGTTACACAATTATGTGATGAGTTACATATTTTTCCACCTGTACAATCACTATTAATTTCACATCTTCCAGCTGTAAGTACACAAACATTTTCACTACTACAGGTTTGCCAACTACTACAAGCAGGATTGCAGGTTGTTGTTGATTCAACACAAACAACACCACTTACAACATATCCAGATTCACAATCACAACTAAATTTATCACCATTTGGAAGACAAACCGTTTTATTTGGAATTGAATTTAAACATGGATTTGGATTACAAGGATCTATTTTCTTAGAATCCTCTGTACATCCAATGGTAAAAATTAAAACGACTAACATAAAAAAGATTTTCATAAAAAACTCCTAAATAACCATTTAATTGTAACCTAAAAACAGAAAAAATAAAAGTGAATATTGTGAAATAATTTAACTACATTAAAAACACAATTGATGTTTTTTGTTATTGTTTTAAATGAATAATATAAAAAAGTGATTGGGATTATTTAAAATTGAATTTTTTACAAAAAAACAGATAATAAATATTACTAATAAAATAAATAAAATTAATATAATTATTAGTTTCTACTTTTAAGAAGAGGTCTCATCTCTTTTTTAGACTCTATTGTTTGCTCAATATTTTTTAGAAGATTTTGAAGTTCACTATCTTTTTTATGTTTTCTATAAAATCTTGTTAAAAATCTGAGAGAGTAGGGGGAGTTGTCATAATTATAGAAGTTTTCAAGAGTTTTTTGTGTCTCTTCAATTAATCCTTTTTTTTCTTGAAGTATTGCTAAATTAAGATAGTATGATTTATCATCAAATCTATCTATAAGAGATTGATAGTAGTAAATTGTTTCATCAATATTTTCAAGGCGACTATTAATTAGTGCAGCCATTTTAAACTCCTCTTTTTCCCACTGTTTTTCAGGAATTTTTTTTAAATTTATTGCACTACTTTTATAGTCTGCTAAGTCAAAATAGATTTTTGCCAAAGCCAAAAGAGTTCTTATATTATCTATTCTTTCAATGTTTGACCCATTAAGAAGTTGTAATCCTTTTTGAGGTTCACCTATTCGTTGATAAAGTTGAGCTAAATCTATAACTATAAATGGAGAACTATTTTTTTTTAGCATTTTTTGATATCGAAAAATAGCCTCATTAATATGTCCATCCTCTTGAAGAAGATTTGCTAATCTACTCTCTGCCTTAAAAAGCTCTCCATTTATATCTGAAGCGAATAGTGAAGTTTGAAATATAAAAAAAATGATTATTATTATATTATTCTGTTTAAACATATTATAAAATCAAAATTTCTGAAAGAAGTACCAAACAGCAGAGCTTATTGCAACCCCAGATTTAATCATCTCTGAAAAAAATTGTTCAATCTCTTCATTTTTTTTCAAAAAAACCTCAATATTTTCGGAATCTTCAAGTTTTTGAATTGGATTCATATTTTCAGGAAGAGTATCATCAATATCAACAAAAACAACCTGAAAAGTGCTTGAACTAATTGCAGGACTTGTATTAAGTATTGGGCTAATTGACTTTACAACACCAATATAACCACACTCTTCATAAAGCTCTCTTAAAGCCTCTTTTTCAATAGTGTCACCATCAGAAAGACCTGCTGGAAATGCTAATACACATGAGTCAATTGCAGCTCTATACTCTTTAATTAAAATATAACGATTTGATTGAATTAGTTTTGCAACTATAACAACAGCATGTCTACTGTTTTTTCTTTGAATAAATTCCCAATCCCAATAAAGATCACCCTTATTCATTTGAGCACTTTTAAGTACCAACCATTTACCTTCATAAAGGGTTTTTTCTGAGAGTTTTTTTATCATAAAATTAGATTATAGGGAGTGAAAGGATATAGAAAAATCCTGCTAAATAGGCATTATAGGCATCAAAAAAATTATCAATTGCAGTTGGTAATGCAAGAGATCCACCAATAAGTATCATAAAAGAGAAAAGTGAATACTCCATCATACCTTGTCCACTCTCTTCACGATGAATTTTAGATAACCACTTTTTCATTAGCGTACCTCCTCTTTTATTATTGATCTTTTTTTATCTCTTACAACAACATTTATTGATGTTCCATCTTCAATCTCTGTTATATTAATCTCCATCTCTTTTTCACCTTTATCAAAAGACAAAGTTTTTGAGAACTCAATTTTATCAACTTTAATCTCTTTATTAAATTTCCAACCCTGTTTTAAAGGTGCTTTTGAGTAGAAATCAAAATTGTCTTTAAATGGATGTGGATTCATATATGTTGTTGTTGCTGCAATATAGTATGATTCCTCTGATTCATAACTAACAAAACCATAAGAGTTTTTAAAAACAGGAACATCAGAGAATGCATTCATCTCACGTTTCATCATATCTGATTTAACAACACTAACCATAACCATAAACTGATCTTTTTGGTATGGCTGAATAATTATGTTTTTAACAGTCTCCTCTTTTAAATCATAAACAGAGAGATTTCCACCTGTTGGATAAAACTCTGAAAAAACTTTAAGACCTTTTGATTCCCAATAGTTAATATAAAAGTTTCCAATGTGAATAGGATTATCACCTGTTACAAAATAGCTTGATTGAGTTCTAGCATTATTTATGTAGGAGCTATTTGAGATTGGATACTCTACAACACCTGGATAATGTGGAACATCAAAATCATAAAACATTGTTATTTTGGAGTTGAAATCCTCTTGTTCCGCTTTCAATTGCCCTTTTTCTTCATAGAAGAATCCAAACAGAGCAATTAGTATTATATAAGTTATAATAACAATTTTTTTCATAACACATCCCCCTATAAATTATGGCTCACATCTCTCTGTATGATTACATTGTTCTTTTCCATTTCCAAGATAAAAACCTCTTCGTTTTTCAATAGTCTCAACATATCCATTTGTTGCTTTAAAACCATCATGCCAAATTGGATTTGTCATATAGTGTTTTTGAGATGTTCCCTTATCTTGATCGGCTTGGTTATCAACTTTATTATTAGGTGCAGAGTTTGGAACAATTTCAACAGTATTAAGGGATATAACTCTTGCATCAAGTGGTGTATCAAATGTTCCACCACCACCAGGAAGCCAATCTAATGTGCTTGTATCAACACCACCCAAAAGATTTGTTAACTTGTTAATAAGACCAAACCACATCATTCCCTGAACCTGTTTTACAAACGGTTTATCTGATGCTCTATGTCTTACATCAACATTAGATCTATCCTCAAGTCTCCAAGCATCAAAAACAACAGAAAACTCTTTTGTTTTAAATGTTAAACCATTATCCATCTCATCAGATGTTAAATCTTTTGTAAAAAAACCACCAGAATTATCTTTGGAAAGATATTTTTTTGCGTTTTTAAAAGAGTCTCTTATAACATAGTTAACACCAATTTGTGACGTTGCACCTGCATTATCAACATTGAAATAGAATAGATCCCCCATAACCCACTGAACACCACTATTCAACATTCCCAATATTTCACTAAACATATTTGTTCCTGCTCCACTCCCATCACTTGAGTCTTCACCAGAGCTTGGATTTGCAACAGGAAGAAAATTAACAGATTTCTTTTTCATTACAAGCTGTTCCATTGTTGGAGTAATCATTATTGTTCTTGATGAACCATTTGGATCTATTGAGTCAAAATTTGAGTATTTATTTTGAACATCTGTTTGGATGTTTTGAATTGCTTTATTTAAATTGGTTTGATATTTGCTTTTTCTACTATTATTCATGTTAACAGAGTAATCTGTTATTTGATAACCAGTTAAGCTCCAAGCTGCATAGTAGTTTGCCTCATTTGCTTTATATTGAACATGAATAACCTCACTAAAATATTGGCTGTAAAGTAATATTGGTATCATTACAGTGGATACTAGTGAAAATTCAACTAAAGCACTACCTTTTAAAAATCTGTTGACTCTGTTGTTTCTCATAATATCCCCCTTAGTGACTAATTACTCTTGTTACAAGGTCATTTAATAATCCACCACCAATATTTCTTAAATCACCTAAGAAACCACCAACATTCAAACCACCTTGATTCTCCATCTCTGAGTCTACCATAAGATTTTGAGATAGTAGAGATGTTAATTTTTGAGCAATTGGTGCTAATTGAGCTCTCCAGAATGGGTTAAAAAAGTTTGGATGCTCTAACCAATTTCCTGGACGATGATAGTAAACTCTTGCTCTTGACATTACATTGATTCCAGCTGGAAAAATGTTAAGAGCCATGCTTTGTGAAAATGTTTTACCATCTTTCATTAATGGTTCTGATCTTAAATCTTTAGAACCACTTCCTGTTAAATTAACTGATGTTTTATTACTATCATTTAAATTCCAAACATAACTCTTACCACTATCATCCTGAAAAACTTTTTCACCAGGTAGATTCAACATAATCCAAGTTGATGGCTGATTAAAATCGGCTGCTCTATCTCCAATTGGGTTAAATTTAACATAAGGCCCAATCCCATAGTAGTAATATTTTGCTTTATCACCACAAATCGCCTCATGATTTGCAATTTTTCTTCTTAAATTTGCTTCAAGTGTACAACAAGTTCTTGCTAGACCTTTACAACACCCTTTTTTTATAGGACGACGACAACTTCCTTTATTTTTACAAGCAGAGTGAAACTCTTTGAAATTTGGACCACAACTTGATGCAGTTCTGTCTCCAGAAATATTGCAACCATGCCAATAGAGTGTAAATACACCTTTACGACACTCTCTAATTGCTGTTTTAATAAAACCTGGAACAAATACCCATAACTCAATAGGCAATCTTAAGTGACCATTTGCTGGAGGGTTTATAGAAAGATTAGATTTTTCACTTCCCCAAATCCCTAAAATTTGACGTGGCATTTTCCAACGCCAATACTCACCACCACCTGCATCAGAAAGAACATAAACCCCCATTCCAATATCAACAAGGTCAATTTGTAAATCACCAATAACAGCACTTAAGAATGGTATTGAGAATTTTAAACCAACCCATAATTGAAAAGATTGGTCAGATGCCATTACATCACCCCAAGGATATCTTGAATGTGTTTCATATTTCTCACGAATATCAGGAATTGTTCCGTTACCATCCGCATTTGTTGGTTCAACATTATATTTAAATCTATTTGTTTCGGCCCCAATTTTATCAATTTGACCATTACGAGAGATTATTTTTGTTTGGCCTTTTGCTGCAATCTCAATAATAAAAAGGTCAAAACTAAATCCACGTTTTGTATTAAATGTTTCAGCTCTTGATGCATTAGAGATTTCTCCCATTATTTTTTGTCTATTTTTTGCCTCAACAGTTCTTTTTCCACCTTTTTCATGATATGGATTTGCCCAATTATTTGTTGGCCAATTGGCTCTATTTGAAACTTTAGGGATTTTTCTTAAGCCATTTGTTCTATCAAGAAACTCTGCTGGGATAGGAGGAATCCCACCTGCAACTTTGTCAAATGTTTTTAGATACTCATAGGCATTAAGACCAGCTGTAATTATTTGAATTATTGTACCACTCCAACCACTTCCAGAATTATACCGTTTTGATGGGTCATTATCACTCCAAAGTGATGCATGTGGACTCACAGCTAAATCAATAATATGGCTCCATATTAAACCACCAACTAAAAGTGATGCAAAATATTGACCATAGTTAGCATACCACATAACTTTTTTAATATGACCAATTAGAGTTATTAATCCATAATCTTTAGGGTCACCTGTTGCTGTTCCATAGTATAAAATCCTTATTCCCAGAAGTATTCCTCCTATGAGATTGGCTAATCCAACTAAAAATGAACCCAAATATGGAACCCAGAAAAATATTGTTGCAATTGTTGCAGCAAAATCATAAATTGTTCCAAGAAGAGACTCAACAAAAAGCAAAAGTGTTGTGTATGTTTGCATAGTCATCATAGCATTATTTTGTGCAGCATGAACCCTATTATTAAAGGATATCATATTAAATGCCTGTGCTTCCATGACTGCAAGAGTATATGCTGAAGAGTCAGATACGTTTTGTGCATGTATTTTCTCTTCAACTGCTTTTCCTATGTTGAGGGTCATTAGGGTACCAAATGCTAAAAGTAGCATCATTAAGGCACCAATAATCATTGATTGCCCCTCTTGGGTCTCAAAAGATTTTCTGAAATGTTGAATCACGATAACCCCCTATACAATATCCCCATTATGAGTATAACATGTCAATTCTCTTTTTTCTATCGGAAAAAAAGACAACTAAGATATCACAAATAACTAAAAACTTATGATATTTTACCATTTTTTAATTCTATTATAAAAAGCATAAAAATTCAAATTAAATTAATTTTTTTTTATAAAAAATTAAGACAATGTGATATATTTAAATAAAAGCTAATATCTTTGTTGATATCTTAACAATATAAAATCTATTTATCTATATTATTTTCATTAATCGAAACTAAAATAAATAATTTAGATTAATTTATCCACAATAACTACACACTCCAACTCTTGGTGAATTTACAGCAGGTAAAAGCATATCTTCACCACATTTATGATTTGTAGAGCATTTACCACAAACCCACTCTCCACAATCTGCACAAATATAATCTGCAATTTCACCACAACTATCACATTTTTTTAAAGGTTTAATGTTGTTTGCTATTAATTCCACCTTTTTTTTTCTTTTAAAATTGATATATTTTGAAATAATTTTTAATTTTAAAGTTGTTGTACTTCCAAAATCATAATCATGTGTAAATTTATCACCTACATCCAATATTTTCTCAAGTTTAATGTTCATTGTTTTTGAATAGGATGAATCATATCTACTTGACTCATAATCTATACCATTAATATAAAACGCACTAAGATGTCCACAACATTCAAGCCAAATATCTCGTAAAAAACTATCAACTTGCTTTAATGTGGAATTAACATTTGCACTTATATAAAGCCAATACTCTTTATCATCATATCCTTCAACTGAAATTAAAAAAAACTCCTCTTTTTCTGTTCCAGAGGTTGTTTTCATTTCACATCTTTCAAAATGTTTTTTCAAAACTAATTTACTAAACTCTTTTTTACAGTAAGCACAAGTTCCAATTTTTTTTTCTGCCATAATTAACTCCATTTATACAAAATACTCCGACTAAACTTTTAGCATATTTTAGATTTTATATCAATAAGTTGTGCTTTTTTATTTTAAAATTCTATTTTTTATAAATAAATTCTGTTTTTTATAAATATATTTTACTCTGTTTTTAATAAAACAGTAGTAAT
>DYRY01000090.1:0-5447 GCA_020718465.1 Anaeromyxobacter dehalogenans
TATAAAAATTCAAATAGTTTTCTTTGTTATTTTAAAAACAGAAATTAAAACATAATTTTATGATTAAATTTTTTGTGATTTATATTTTACTCTGTTAATTCTAAATCAAACAGTAGTAGATTTTGTGATTGAATTGTGTTTATGTAGTTTTTAAACTGAAAATAGAGATTTTTCTCATCACCAAAAAGAGTTAATAGAAAGTTATTCTGTTGAGGATATGCAATAAACTCAATCTCATCACTGTTTATCTCTTTTTTTAATGCTTGAGAACAGTCATAAAATGAACCAATTTGGTCAATTAATCTAAGCTCTTTTGCTTTTTCACCCATAAAAACTTGCCCTTTTGCACTTTTTTCAACCTCATCATCTGTTAGTTTTCTGCCAGTTTTAACTCTATCTAGAAAAATATTATAGAATGATTCAACAAGCTCCTCCATTTTTGCTATTTGAGCTGTTGTTGGTTGTCGGAACATTGAGTTAAGAGAGCCATTCTCCCACATTGATGAGTCGAAAATCTGGATTGCAATTTTTTTTAGAAATTTCTCAACAACAATTTGCCCAGAATATACTCCAATTGAACCTGTAATTGTCATTTGATTTGCAAAAATAGGACCACCAGCAACAGCAATGTAGTATCCACCAGATGCAGCAACACTACTCATAGATACATAGAGTGGTTTTCTTTTTGATAACTCTTTAAGTTGAAAATGAAACTCATCTGAAACAAATCCAGAACCACCTGGTGAGTTTATTCTTAAAATAACTGCATCAATAGAGGCATCATCTTTAACAGATTTTATAACATCTATTATCTGTTTTCTATAGTTTACTGTTCCATTTAGAAAATTTCCACTAATCTCCTCTGTAATAACTCCCTCAATAGAGATTACTGCAACTTTATCTGTATAGTTATAGTGGATTGGTTTTTTATAGTGTGATAGGTAGTTTTTTGGTTTTAAAACTGTAACTCCCTCTTTTTTTAAATTATCTATTAATTGGTCAAAATATAGCATCTCATCTGTAAAACCAAGTTGGCAGGCTCTTGATGCAGGATATGGGGCATCACTTAAAAGATAATCAACTCCAATAAGTTTTCTTCCATCAGATATTTTCTCTTTAATCCAAGCGGAGAGAATTTTTTTAATATTGTCCATCTCCTCCATATAGTATTTTGATGGAGTATCATCTGTGTATGACTCTGGGGCTGTTTTATATTCAGAGCGTTTGAAAAAATAGGTATCTATTCCAACAAAGTTTAACAGTTTTTTGTAAAAAAACAGAACAAAATATGGCCCTTGAATAGATAGTTCAGAGGCAGGATGAATATAAACTTTATCAGATATTGAGGATAGAAGATATGATGATAGTTTTGTATTTCGAAGATATAGTAAAACTTTTTTATCACTTTTATTTTTTTTGAAAAAAGAGATAATCTCCTCCACTTGTGAAATTGAAAGAGGTGAACCATCAATTTCAAAAATAAATCCTTTAACTGATTTATCTTTAACTCCTTTCTCAAGAAGAACAATAAGGTCTAAAAAAGAGTATCTGCTACCATCAATAAACCCACCAGAGCCAATTTCAGAGATAGGTTCATTTAGAGATATATTTAGGTATATGTTATCTTCACTAAAAAAAGATTCTCTCTCTTTTTTTGAATGTAGTTTTAGTTGTATTGATTGAAGAGACTCTGTTGAGGATTTTACCATAAAATCTGAGTATGGAAAAGAGAATCCAACTGTAAATAGATGTGATAACTCCTCATTTTTATAGATTCCACTATAAGACAACACTAAACCACTTAATTTTAATTCTAATCCAGCACTAAAATCCCAATTTTTATCCATATTATAATCTATTTTAGAGAATATGGAGATATATTTTATTGGTGAAACTCCAATTTGAAAAGAGCTACCACTCCAATCTGAAAAACCATTCTTAGAGAATCCAAAATATCCCCAACTTCCTCGTGTAAAAATAGATAATTGATGATTTTTAAACTGCTCCTCTGTAGAGTATTGGTATGCAATTCCAATATTTTCACCAAAAGATAGTGAAAATATTGTATAAAAATCAAAGCTATCATTTTCAAAGTTTTTAACTCCACCAAAATAACTATTTATACCAAAAATAGGAAATCCTAAATTTGCGTCAATAGTATTAATATCATGAATATATTGAGTTGAAAGTGATAGTTCATCTTCATAAAATCTTGAAGCAGCATTATCTTTTAGAAAAAATATGTTGTTATATGGATTATCAGCAACAGTTGTTGTTGATAAAATTAGCAAAAAAAAAATTAAAACTCTTTTCATAAATAATCCTATTATAAAATCTTTTCGTTAATCTGTTTAAAATACTCTAAACATCATTTTTTTTCTATTTTTTATATTTGTTTAAAATACTCTAAACATCATTTTTTTCTATTTTTTATATTTGTTTAAAATCTTCTCAACCTCCATTTTTTTTCTGTTTTTAAATGGAGAGAGATTTATAATATCAAAAGAGTTATTTCCAGACTTATCTTTGATATATGGGTCAGCACCACTTTTTAAAAGAAGTTCAACAATTTCAGGATAAGAAAACATAACTGCATGCATTAATGGAGTCATGCCTTGTGCATCTTTTGAGTTTACACTCATTCCTTTTTTTAAAAGAAATTTTATTGTTTCAACTTTTTTTGAAGTTATTGCAGTTGAGAGTAGATCTTTACCATCTGGAGTTA
Source organism: Anaeromyxobacter dehalogenans (assembly GCA_020718465.1). Lineage (GTDB taxonomy): Bacteria > UBP6 > JAFGXH01 > JAFGXH01 > JAFGXH01 > JAFGXH01. The sequence goes on from DYRY01000090.1 coordinate 2,726, forward strand.
ATATATTTATGTCAGCTCCTTTTGATAATAAAAGCTCTGCAATATCAAGTTTGTTTGATACAATTGAAACAGATAGAGCTGTGTCACCCATTGATGTTTTTGAGTTAACATCTGCTTTTTTTTCAAGAAGTTTTTTAACAATATCAAGATTTCCTTTTTTTGATGCAAATATTAGTGGAGTGAAGCCTGTTTGATTTTTAACATTAACTTTTGCCCCTTTGTTTAAAAGAAAGTTAACAATATCAGATTTTCCACTCATAGAGGCAATAAGTAGAGGAGTCATTCCATTATCTTTATCAACAAAATTTACATCAACCCCTTTTGCAAACATCTCCTCAACTTTTTCAATTTTTCCATAAACACACAACTCTAAAAACTCCTCATTCACTCCAGCAAATAGAAGATAACTCATAAGAAAAAAAACTGTAATAGTGGTTTTCATAACTCCTCCATGAACAAAATTCAGTTAATATAGTAAAGGAATTCTTTATTAAAATCAATAAATAATATCATATTCTTTGACAAATATTAATATATTTGTTAGACTTAACAAAACCTTTAGTGGAGGATATTATGAAAATTAGATTATTTCTACTTATTTTAAGCCTATCGTTTGTTTTTGCAGGTTGTCCCAAAGAAAAAGATACCAAAATTAAGTGTTCAAGTGATAATGACTGTTACAAAAAGGGGGATTACTATTGTGGAGATGAAAAAAAAGTTGTTTTTCAGGGATGTGAAGGGGGAACCTGTATTGTTCGTAAATATAATGATTGTCTTGAGAATCAAAGTTGTGTTAATGGTTCTTGTGAGTTAAATGCAACTCCAGAGGTAACATTTTGTCAAAATATCTCTACAAGATTAAATTGTGAAGAGTATGATAATTGTTATCATAGTGCAACCGAAGAGGTTGATACAACTTCAGATAAATGGGAGTTAGCAGTTAATTGTGCAAAAGCTGCAACAACTTGTGATAAAGCTAATCAATGCTGGAATCATCTCTTTAATTAATTTTTTCTAATATAAAAAAAATTACAAAATAAATTTATTAACTTTTTCTATTAAAAAAAAACACTTGACAAATTTTTATAATAAATTAGAATATTTAAGTAGAATGTTCGAAAATTTTAAAAAGGGGGCATTATGGAGATAACTGTAAAAAAAAGTACAAAAGAGAGAGAGATTGTTGAGGAGGCAAAAAAACTATTTTCACACTTTGGATTAAAAAAAACATCTCTTGAGGATATTGCTTCATCTTTAGGTATGGCAAAAACATCCCTTTACTACTATTTTAAAAGTAAAAGTGAACTTTTTAAAGAGGTTTTAAAAGATGAAAGCTCCTCTTTTATAAAAAATATTAAAAAAATATTTGAAAGTAGCTCTGATATAAAAGAGATACTCACAATATATTTTAAAAAAAGAACAGAGTATATAAAAGAGCTTTCAAAATTAAGAAATTTAATTACAAAAGCTCAAAAATCCCCATTTGTTTTAGGAGAAGAGAATCTTTTAATAGCTTTAATAGAAAAAGGAGTAAAAGATGATATTATAAAAAAAATAAATCCTGAACTTCTTGCTGTATTAATATTATCACTTCTAAAAGGGCTTGAAAAAAATCTTCCACTCATACGTAAAAGGGATATTGAAGAGAGAGATTATGATTTATTTATAGATATCCTTTTTAATGGGATTCTGAAAAAATAGAGGAGGTAAATATGAATACATTGAATATAGTAACTATTTTATTTGTTATTGCAACTGTTTCAGGGTGGTTTTTGGAGTTTTTTTTCAGAGCAATATCCAATAAAAAACTTATGAATCCAGGATTTTTAAATGGTCCATTTTTACCAATTTATGGATTTGGTGCATCACTTGTTTTTTTAGTAAAAATAAATTTTTCAGATAATTTAGTTGTTAAAATTGCAATATATTTTATTGCAATGACAATATTAGAGTTAATAACAGGTTTTTTTGTTCACCATTTTTTTAAAATAAGACTTTGGGACTATTCAGAAAATAGTTTTAATCTAAATGGTTACATTTGTCCAAAATATAGTTTTACATTTACAGTTTTAGCAATTATTTTAGATGCTCTCCTTACTCCAATTATTAAATTTATGAATATAATTTATGATGTAACAACTGTTTTTTCACTTATTATATTCTATGTTATTTTATCTGTTGTTGTTATTGATTTTATTATAAGTTGTGCTATGAAATTTTATAAAATGAGAAACAGACTTGAAACAGAGGAGCAATTAAGAGAGATATTTATCTCAATTGCAGAACCAATTTTAAATCACCCAGATGTTGCAAAACTATCTGAATATAATCATCATGGAGGAAAAACAAGATTAGATCATGTAAAAGATGTTGCATGGTTATCTTTTAAAGTTGCAAAATATTTCTCCTTAAATCAAGAGGAAACAGTTAGAGCTGCAATTTTACATGATCTTTTTTATTATGATTGGTTAAGAGAGGGACCACGACTTCATGGTTTTAGACATCCAAAAATTGCAAGAGATAATGCAATTAAAATATTTAATCTTTCCGAAAGAGAAGAGGATATTATTTTAAAACATATGTTTCCTCTTACAGTTATTCCACCAAAATATTCAGAATCTTGGATTGTTTGTTTTGTTGATACTTACTGCTCCATTAAAGAGTATGTTTTATCTTTTACAGTAAAACTAAACAACAAGAGAAAATCTCTCATAGATAAATT
>DYRY01000090.1:5547-11266 GCA_020718465.1 Anaeromyxobacter dehalogenans
GGAGATTATAAATGAAAAAAATCATTTTTATAATTTTTAGTGTTTTAAATATAAGCTGTTCTCAAATTGATAAAAATTAGATACTATGATATAAAATAAATCTACCATATTTGGAGAATAAATATGAGTAAAAATATCAACACAATATACAATCTAATTGATAATAAAAAAGCAGAGTTAGATTTAAAAAGACCACTATCACCAAACACAATTAAAAGTATAAGAGATAAACTTTTATTAGATTGGACCTATAATTCTAATGCAATTGAGGGAAATACTTTAACATTAATTGAAACAAAAGTTGTTCTTGAAGGTATTACTATTGGTGGAAAATCAATGAGAGAACATCTTGAAGTTATAAATCATAAAGATGCAATTTTATATGTTGAAGATATTGTTTATAAAAAAGAGAGATTTTCAGAGTGGCATATAAAAACTATTCATAGATTAGTATTAAAAGGAATTAATGATGAATTTGCTGGAATTTATAGAAAAGAGAATGTAATAATTGCAGGAGCAGAACATATTCCACCAAATCATATAGTTTTAATTGATGAAATGGAAAAATTTATAAAATGGTATTTGAATAAAGGAGTAAATCTACATCCTGTTGAAAGAGCTGCACAAATACATGTAGATTTTGTAAAAATTCATCCATTTATAGATGGGAATGGTAGAACAGCAAGATTATTACTTAATTTTGAGTTAATGAAAGAGGGATATCCACCAATAATTATTAGAAATCAAGATAGAGTTCAATATTATAATGCTCTTGATTTAGCTCATACAAAAGGGGAGTATAAAGATTTTATTACTTTAGTAAGTAATGAATTAAATAAAAGTTTAGATTTATATTTGCAATTTATGAATTAATTTATCATGCTATTTTCTGTTATAAATAAAAAAATATAAAAGAAAAAATATAAAATCTACTTTTCATGATTCTCATTATTTTTTATATTTATTATTAATAAACTCATCTGCAAGTTTTAGTGAATCATATTCAGACTCCTTTTTTTTATTAAAAAGATTTTGTAACTCTTTATTCCACTCTTTATAAATTGTTACTGTTTTTAATTCTGATGGTAAATATGAGAATTTAAAAAAAATATCAAAATTCATACCATCAACAAGAGTTAATACAGACTCTTTTTTTTGAGTTTTTGTTATAGGAAAATATAGATTGAAATCAATAGATTTATTACTAATTGACTCAATTTTTATTGAGTTTTTTAAAATATTAAAAACATCTTTTAACTCTATAAATGTTTTTGATAGAGCATTTGAGTTACTTTGTATTTTTGATTTTAAAATCTCTTTTGATTTAAGATGTGCATCAATATCTCTTTTTATCTCCTCTATTTTAGAAATAAAATCTGTTAACTCATTTTTTCCTCTCTCCTCATTTTTTTTCAGTAGTTTATTACAAAATCCAATAATATTATTAATATTTTGGACTATCTGTGATACAATACTCTCTCCAAAATAGAATTTTTTAATATCTGCACTATATTTATATTGTAGCTCAACCTTTATGGATTGCAGTATAAGTTTTGCTTTATTGAGTAAATCTTTTTCAGATTTATTTATAACACTTAAAGAGTTTTTTTCATCAATTAAAGCTGTGCTTTGATTTAAATAATTTTTAAATTTTTGTTCTGTTAACTCAAAATTTTTAACAGTTAATTCATTAAATTTTGAGATATCATTTTTAATAACTGCTAAACTTTTTTTAATACTATCTAATTCTAAACTCATGATATACCTCCAAGAAGTGGTTGATATGTTATACTTAAAAAAAATACAAATATTCAAATATTTTTTTATTTTCATGACTTTTTTTTTAGTTTTAATCTCATAAAAATAGTTTTTCTGATTTTTTTTTATTCAAATAAATTGCATACTCTCCAAACATTTTTCTAAAAGTAACATCTATACTACAAAAAAATATAAAATACGATTTAAAAAATTAAAAAAAATAAATATTAAATTTATATTAATAGTTAGAAAAAAATTGTTATAATTTTAAATCTATGTTAAAATCAGTTGTGAAATTGAGGTTTTGTTATGAAAGAGATTGTATGTCCAGAGTGTGGAACAACACAAGAGGAGAGTGTTAATAGTTATCTTTGTATAGCATGCAACTCTCAATTAATTGTTAATAATAGATATAAACTTTTAAAAACATTAGGAAAAAGTAGTACAATAACATATCTTGCAGAAGATTTAACAAATCTCTCTGTTATCATTAAAGAGTTATCATTAAGATATATTGATCAATGGAAATCGGAAGAGCTTTTTAAAAGAGAGATTGATGTTTTAAAACAGCTTCATCATCCAAACATTCCTTCGTTTATTGAGACATTTTCTGCTGGAATTGGACAAAACAAAAAACTATATTTAGTTCAAAAATTTGTTGTTGGAACTCCATTAGATAAAGAGTTTGAAAATAAAAGATACACAGAGAGAGAGATTTTAGAAATAATGATTGAGATTTTCTCTGTTTTAGATTATCTTCACAAACTTCAACCACCAGTGATTCATAGAGATATAAAACTCTCAAATTTAATAAGAATGCTTAATGGAAAAGTAGCCCTTATAGATTTTGGAAGTGTTAAAGATATCACTCCCACAAAAGGGGGAGCAACAATTTCAGGAACTTTTGGTTTTATGGCTCCAGAGATATTTAGAGGTGATGCGTTTACTCAAAGTGACTACTACTCTGTTGGAGTTGTTGCCACAGTACTTTTCTCCAGAAAATTACCAGAAGATATGATTGGAGACTCATTGACACTTGATTGGAAACCATTTGTTGGAAAGATTTCTCAACAAACAGGAGTTATCTTAGAAACACTTCTTCATGAAAATCCACAAAATAGAGTTCAAACACCTCATCAGGCTATATCTATGATTCAAAAAGCAATAGATGCCCTTGATAAAAATCAGTTTTATGAATCTTTAAAATATCCAAATCAAAAAAATATGATTAATCAGCCTATTAATCAGCAACTCAATCAAGCACCAAAAAATGTTTTTGTTAAACAAAACCCCTCTTCCGATTTTGAATCAGCTTTTTATGATTTATACACAAAAATTCTAAAAAAATTTGAGGGTGATAAAGAGTGGAGTGAATATTTTAAATGGAAAGGGAATATTGATGCTGTTCTTGGATTTGGCCTTATAGGAACTACAGGTTATGTTTGGTATCAATTTGCTTGGTATCATGGATTATGGTCTGCAATTGGATTTGTTGCTGTTTTTATGGTTATTACAGGACCACTTTATAAAAAAAGGGCAAACCGATATATTGATGATTTTTTAATTGATATGGGGTGGAAAAATTTTGAAAATAGAGAGCTTTTTCTTGCTTCTTTAAAATACTATTTTAAAAATAGTACTCTTGGTAATAATGATTTAAAAAAAGCTTTTCTTGAACAAATCCATACTCTTTCAAAATTAAGTACAATTGACTCAAATCTTATTGATTTATATCTTGAGGATTTTGATAGAACAGATAAAGGAAAAGAGCTTCTTGTTAATAGAAATAGTTTTGATGATAAAGAGAAAATTTAGTATAAAATTTCTGATTTTTATTAATTTTTTTCTGATTTTTATTAATTTCTAAAAAAATATTACAAATGAGCCATAACTTTAAAAACTTTTCTTTTTATCTCTGATAGATTTTTTTTAGCAGAAGTAACTTTTTTTGGTTTTATTGCAATATAGCTATAAAAATCACCAATTTCAATAACTCCAACATCATCCCCTTTTATATCACCAGATGATGTTAATGCTCCAAGAATATCGGCCTTTCTTATTTTCTGTTTTTTTCCACCATTAATTGAAACAGTTACCCATTTTATCTCTTTGTTATAAGATTCTGAATCAACTAAAAGTTCCAACTCATCAATATCAATATTTTTAGCTAAAAATTTCTCAATAGCCTCTAATCGATGCTTTTCTGATTGAGTAAAAAGAGAACATGCAACTCCACTCTCCCCTGCTCTTCCTGTTCTTCCGTTTCGGTGAGTGTAGATTTCTGGATCCATTGGTAACTCATAGTTTACAACTAAATCAACTCCATCACTAGAGTCTCCTCCTCGAATATCTAAACCTCTTGCAGCAACATCAGTTGCAATTAGTGTTGGATAGCTACCATTTTTAAATCTTGCTAAAATAAGATTTCTATCCAATTGCTCTAAATCTCCATGGATTCCTTGAACTTTTAATCCCTCATCGCTTAAAATCTCTGTTAAATCTTTTACCATCTGTTTTGTATTGCAAAAAATCAGTGTTGAATTTGGATTAAAATGGGCTAAAACCTTTAATAGTAGTCCATTTTTTCCCCCTTTACCAACAGGAAAGTGAAAAGTTTTAATAGTTGCATCTGTATGAACAGTATCAATTGATATTGATATAGGATCTTTTAAAAATTGAGAGGCAATCTCTTTAATCTCCTTTGGAAATGTTGCAGAGAAAAGCATTGTTTGTCTTTTTTTTGGTGCACTTTTAAGTAACTCTATCATATCTTCAAAAAATCCCATCTGAAGCATTCGATCTCCCTCATCTAAAACAAAAGATGATATTTTACTTATATCAAGAGTTTCTTTTTTGATATGTTGTAAAACTCTTCCAGCTGTTCCAACAACAATATGAGGAGTATGAAGAAGAGATTCTAGTTGTGGTCTCATTGGAACGCCACCAGATAGAACAAGAATTTTAATATTTCCAATAGCTTTTGCAAGTTTTCTAATCTCATTTGCAACCTGTTCTGCAAGCTCTCTTGTTGGAGTGATAATAACGCTTTGAACAGTTTTTAAATTCTCTTTTATGTTATGAAGAATTGTTATTCCAAAAGTTGCTGTCTTTCCTGACCCAGTTTTAGCTTTTGCAATGATATCTTTTCCTTTTAAAAGATATGGAAGAGCCTCTTGTTGTATGGGTGTCATCTCGCTGTATCCAATTGAGTCTAAATGTTCAAGCATTTCTGTTTTTAATCCAAGTGTAGCAAATTGAGTTTTACTATTTTCCATTAATTCAATCCTAAAAATTTAATTATAACATTTTATAAAGTTAAATGATAGAGTTTATAGAAGTTTTTTTCCTGTTTTAGTTTTTAAAAACTCATTTATTATATCTTTTATAATCTTCATATCAATATTTTTATTATCTTTTAATTCATCTACTCTTAAATTAATAACATCTTTAATATTTTTATCTTTTTGAATATTTCTATCAATATAAAAATAGATAGATGCAATAATAATCTCTTTATTTTCTGAATTTTCATTATCAATTTTGTCTAAAAATCGATTAACATATTTTAATATGTTATTTTTATTAAACACATACTTAAATCTTGGATAAAAAAATATAGATAAAGCAGTTACTAAAAAAGAGATAGTAGTAAGTTCAAATGCAAAAATAATAAGCATTGATAAAACTGTTATAAATGTATAAATAAACCAAACTATAAAATATTTATCTTTTATTTCTATATGATCATCAAAGTAGTTAACAACATTTAAATATAAATCATAAAAATCTTTTTCAAAATCTTTATTTTTTGAGTTATTATATTTTAAATAATCTATTTTTTTTTTAATTTTACTATTTTTATTTGAATCTTTTTTATTTTCATCTAATTTTTCAATTGTTCTTGAAGTTGAATTGTATGATTTATTCTGATTCAAACAATTTAAAGCCTCATGAATTAACA
>DYRY01000091.1 GCA_020718465.1 Anaeromyxobacter dehalogenans
TTTTTTTTCTGAATTTCAATATCCTCTTTTTTTGCACTTTGAGAACCACCAACATTAGTAATTATATCTTCTCCAACTATAACAACCTCTCCTAAACTCTCTTGTGCTACTAAATTTAAAGCAAAAAAAACTAAAAAAATACATAAACATCTCATTATATCTCCCCAAAAATGAAACTTATAACATTTTAGATATAAGTTATCAATAGAAATAATAATAAAATAGCTTTTTTTAAAAAAAAAAATAAAAAATATATAATAAAATAGCTTTTTTTAAAAAAAAAAATAAAAAATATAAAATAAATTATCTTTTTTTAAAAAAAAATAAAAAATATATAATAAAATAGCTTTTTTTAAGATTAAATTTAAGAAATAGAATATTAAAAATGATTTTTTAAAGAAAAAAACTAAAGTATATAAAAAATTCCTGGATTGTTAATAATCACAACAATAAAAATAAGATATGCGATACTTCCAAAAAGCATCCATCCAGCAAATTTTCTAACAGAACCATTAGAGCCAAAAAGAGATTTAAATGTTGCAAAAATAGATAATGCAACTGGAAAAAATGTCATTATTATACTTGGATGAAGCCTCCAATTAAAGAGTTCTAAATAGTAAATAAAAATAGATGCTGCAAAAAGAAAATGAACTATTCCAAAAAATATAAAAGCTCCCCGTTTTCTATCCTCTGATTGGGCTTGAATTGGATAAGTAATGGTTTTAGTCTCTACTTTTGTTTCACTTAGTGATGGAGTCTCTTTTGTTTTTAACTCCGATTTATTAGATTTTGATGTTTTTACTGGTAAAAATTTTGTTTCTGATGTTGTAATAGAGAAGTTTGAGTTAAAATTTGAAAGAACTTTAAACTCATTAGCCTCTATTTGTTGAGCCTCTTTTTTTATTTTCTCAAGATCATTATGTTTTAAATTAGAGATTGTTTTAAGCATGTGAAGATATTTTACATTTACTAAAAAGTTCTCTTTTTGTAAATCATTAATATCTCTGCTTTTTTGAGGTTGGATTTTATCATGTTCACTTGAGAAACCAGTATACTCTTTACTACTACCATAAGATGAGAATCCTCCTGAAAAAGAGGAGGAAAAACTCTCCTCTTTTTTTGGAGAAACATAAAGATCTGAAAGATAATCCTGTTTTTTGACATAGTAACTATCAACTTTCCAGTCTGCTTTTAAAAAAGTGTTAATATTAAAATATTCTCTTGAAAGAGACTCAAACCACTCTCTATTTGATAATATTTCACTGTTTGTTGTATCAATTTGATGAGTTATTTTGCCATTAAATGTATCAAAAAAGCAAAGTCTATAGTTAAAACCATCAGTTAAAACTCCTAACTCAATTTGATGAAAATCTTTTGCAATATCCTCTAAATCTTTATTATTAAACTCCTCAACAGACTCTCTAACCTCAATAAAAAAGAGTTGCATTAAACCCTTAAAAATCTTGTAATCAGATATATCTTCTCGAAAAAATGATTGCTCATCTCCCCTCTCAACCTCACGTTTATTCATTACATCATAACCAAGTGATGTTAAAAAAGGTTCAACCTCTCGCTTTCCAATATCTCTTCTTTTCTCAATTTTTCTATCATTTGTAAACATTTTACTCCTTATTTTTGAATCTAAAATAAAATCTACATTAAAACATTCTAATTGTAACTTAAAACAGAGTAAAAAGTAAAGTTTTATATAGATTTTTATTAATAAATCCAGCATTTATTTGATTTGGGGTAAGATTTTATTATTGTAAAAAAAGATTTTTATTTACTAAAAAATAAAAAAACTCTATTAATTTATCTTTTAATGTTAAAAAAATTAAATTTTCACAATTTTTAAATATTTATACTTTGATTTTTTTATAAAAAATAGAGATCTTTAAAAATTTTAATGAATTAGATTACTCTGTTTCAAAAATAATAACTAAATTCTCATTTCTACTAACCTCTTTGCCACTCTCTTGATATTTAACAGTTAATTCACGACCATTAGAATCCATGACTGTTTTAGAGATAACAAGAGCATATTTTTTCCCATGAGATAAATTAGCACCATTTTCAGATAACTTTATAGTCAATGTGTTTTGAGTTGTATTATTAAACTCAACATAACATGGGTGAATTTTATTAACATTTGTATCACTAAGTGGTGGAGAACCAATATCACTTAAAAGTGAACGGCTATAGTTCTCTTCAGGAATAATCACAACAGTATCAGATTTTCCTAACTCTAAAAGTGAACCAGAGTACATCTTCTCTGAAAAAGTAATTATGATATCCTCATCAAAAGGAGTATCAATATTATCAGTTAATTCAATAATATCATCTTCAAAAGATGTATTACTTGCTTTTGCAATATCTAAAAGATTTGAACCAATTTGAATAGATCTAACATAAGGTGAATCAGTATCAACATCATAAGTTGGTGGCTCACAACCCATAACAACCAGAGAAACTATAATTAGTAGTAAAATTTTTCTCATTCTAGCCCCCTATTTGATATTTTTTGTGAAATAACCATTTGTAAGAGCATCAAGTATAGAGGTCTGTTCCTGAATTTTCATTTTTGCATTCAATAAACCTTTAGCATTTTTAGGTGGATTTAAAATAAGGTCAATTTGATTTTTTCTACGATCAAAATATATTTTTGTTACACCCTCTAAAAGTTTTTTTCTTTGATTAACAGAAGTTAAAATCTCCTTATTAACTCGTAACTCATCTGGATGAAAAATAAGTTCTCTTAAATCAAACTCAACACGTCCCTCAATATAATCATCTTTGTTTGTTGTTTTTGTTGTATTATCAAAAATTCCTAAATTATATGTATCTTGATCATAACCAACTCTCTCTTTTTCAGTTGTTCTACCTTTAACATACATTTTGGGCAACCAAGATTGATTTTTTGCTCTTCCAATCCAACTTTCATAAGTCTCATTATCAATATGAGCATATTTCAAAGCCTCTCGTTGAACCTCTGTTATTGATGGTTCATTTGAAAAACGTTTCATTATATCATCAATTTTTTTATCTGTTGATGAGTTTGAAGAGTTCTGTTCTGTTTTTGTAGAAGTTGCTGATGTTGAAGAAGAACCAGAAACAGTAATTTCATCAGATATTTTACTTAAAAGTGCCTCTGAAAAACCTGGAACATTAAGAAGATCATTGACAGAGGCAAACTCACCCTCAATTTCACGATACTCAATAATATTTTTAGCTTTTGATGCACCAACACCTGGTAAAGATGTTAATTCTGATTCAGAAGCTGTATTAATGTTCACTTTACCCCATAAAGTAAGTGAAGCTAAAAGTAAAATTAAATAGGAATATCTCATTTATACCTCTAAAAAATTATTATAAAAACTAATTAACTTAAATCAGAAAACTCTATTTTTCAAATATATTATTTAAAAAATATATCAAAAAAACACTCTTCCTGTCAAACCATTTATAAGAGCCCCATATTCATCCACTTTGAGTTTAAAAATAAACTTCTCTTTAATCTTTGGAGATAGAAGATATAAAACCTCCATAACTTGACGAATATTATAGTAGTATATTATCTCCTCTGCCAATTTTTCACGAACTCTGTTTTTTTCATGATTAAGACGATGAGCTCTCATATCTTTTATATCAAAAATCCAGCTTGATAAATCGAAATAAATGAAAGCCTCAAAGTAGTGATTCGAGTCAGTTGCAGCACTTGAAAATGGAGATGTATAGTCTGAAAAATAAAGTGTATTCTCATCTGCTCCCTTTCTTGAATATGCCTGTTTATTATATTTTATTTTTAAGATAGGCATAAAAGGGGCAATTTTATTTCTTCTCAACATACTATTATATATCTCATTTTGAATAAAATGATATTTATAGGCAGAGTTAATTAAATCATCTATTTTGGGATAGGTTGATGAGATTTTTTTCATCAAAGCAAAAAGATTTGTATCTTTTGAAAGCTCTTCCAATGATGAAAACTCTCTTAAAAGATATATATCTTCATGATTTGATACATAAATTCGTTGATCTGATGATATTGAAATAGAGTATGCCTGTTCTGGAAGTAATCCAAGAGAGATATTATCTTTTACCATTCTATTTAAATCAAAAGAGATAATACCAGAGTCAGTTCCAAGATAAATAACCTCATCTCTATACTTCAAATCATAAATATTTATATATGGAAACTGAATAAATCTTGCAGATACACTCATAATATCAAATATATAAACAGTCTCACCTGAAGTTAAAAATAGATATTTTCCACCAAAGTAGAAAATTTTCTGTTTCTCATTAACATCTCTTGTGAATGAAATAGAAACAACATCAATAAGAGTTTTATCATCCTGTTTTAATAGGTGAACTTTCTCATCTGTTTGAATCATTAAATATGGAAAATTAGAGTCTAATGCTCTAACAGACTCACCTCTGAAACTATCAAAAGTTATTTTTGTTATTTTATTATCTGTTGAATCAATATAAAACATTCTATTTTGAGATGTGAAAAGAAGTTGTGTTTTTGAAAATTGAACAAAATCAAAACCAACCTCCCCTATTTCACTATTATCTTGAAAAAGAAATGTTTTACCACTATTCGTGGAGACAAAAAAACCATTTACTGCATTAACAATAATATGAGATGAAAGATTTTGTAAAAATATAAGATCTCTTATTGGTTTAACGCCATCTTTTTTAGTAGATTCATCATATTGAAGATATTTAAACTCCTCTTTTAAAGATTCAGACTCATCTTCAAAACGCTCATCAACTCTCTCTTGAAGAAGGTCATCAAAAGATGATTCAGCATCATCTGTTTCATACTCATCCTCAATTGCAGCTATCTCCTCCTCATAAATCTCTTCATAAAGAGTTTTTAGTGCATCCTCAAGCTCCTCTTTTTTAGAAGCATTTTCATCATCCTCTTCATCTTGCTGGATATGTTCAGCAAGGTCGAGAATAATGCTCCAACCATCACCATCACTATTAGAGTAGAGTTTATCAAAGGATATATAAAAAAAACGATTTCTGATATTGGGGTCGCAGATAACTTTTGAGACCTCTCTACCCGCTGGTGCTTCAACATTTAAAGACTCAAAATAGCTAAATGAGCCTCCATTGTTGGCAAAAAGTGGTATATATAGTAGTAGTAAAATAAAAACAAATACTCTCATAAATTGGATGCTATTACATAAATTATAAAAATGTCAAGAGATAAATATTTTTTTTCGATTTATTCACATTTTTATGATAAATTGGGTGAGTAAAAAAGATAAAACTAACTTTTTAAAGTAAATCAGTAATCTCTTTAATTTTAACAAACTTTCCAGGACAACTTTTTGTAACTCCATCAAAATCACGATGACCACAAATATCATTTTTTGACAAAGAGAACTCTTTAATAAGTCTATTTAAAAGATTTAATAGAGACTCCATCTGTTTTTCAGTAGGTTTGTGATTATCCATATTTCCAACTAAACAGATTCCAATTGTATTGTGATTATGACTTTTTACATGTGCTCCCTGAATATTTATGGCTCTTCCAATCTCAATATCCCCATCAATACTTAAAGAGTCAACTCCATTTCCAATAATAAAATGGTAACCAACATCACTCCAACCTCTAATTCCCTTATGAAACCACCCATAATAATCTCTATTTCCAGACTCAATCTCTGCATGATGAATAACAATTTTTTCAACTTTTTCAAGAGGATAAAAAATTGCCTCTTTTTTTAAATTCTCATCTAACTCTTTTAGATTTATTTCAGTTGGTTTCCAATCGTATGGAACCATTTTTAAAAGCCAATCTATATATTTACTGCTATCAAAACTCATAAAATCTCCTATTATAAATTATTAATAGTTTTTAAATAATCTGAAAAAAATAAAGATAAATAAATAAAAAAGAGTTCTTTTTATAACTTTTTTTAAGTTATGCAATATATCTATTATAAAAATAGTAAAAATATTTTACTCAATGATAAAATCTAATTTAGGTCCAGTTTTAATAATTATCTCTTTAGTTGGAGAGTGCATATCACCATCAATTGTATATCCAAATGGCTCTTTTAAAGAGCGAATAATTATTTTATCTGATATCTTCTCCTCTCTAATTGATGGAGCAACCCCTTTATTCAACCAGATTCTTGGAAGGGATGCAGCAATTTCAAGAGGATTACCATGAATTCCAATTGCATGAAACATGTTAGGATGCTCTTGAGAACGTAATGTTGGAGTAAACCCTAAACCAATTTGGTCAACTGTTGAGGCAACAACTGTTAAATATTTTTTATTTTTCCAGATATTTCCCTTTCCATCATCAATTTCAAGAACCATTTTTTCAAATAGTGGATCATGTTTAGATAAAAAACCTTTTAAAATAGATAAACCAAGTGTTTTTGCTGCTATAATTGGAGATGGATTAGCATTTTGATAATACATTCTTAAGAAATTATACACAATACCATTTCCAAAAATAAAACCATAATGTTTCTCATTTATCTCTAATAGATTTCTTTTTGTCATTCTAAAGAACTCTTTTGCATAATATTTCTGTATTATATTTATAAGAATATCTTTAGACTCCCCCTTTATTTTAAGATCTCCTGCAACAGTATTCATTGTTCCACCCCTTAATATTGCTATTTTAGGAAGTGGAGTATCTTTATAAACTTGAATAAAAACAGAGAGTGTTACATGATTTGTACCATCTCCACCATTTATGCAAAGAATATCAACACTATTTCGTTTAAAAGCCTCTGCTACTTTATATATATCATCAATGGAGCGAGTCTCATATGCCTCACCATTATTTCCAAGAATATATCCAAGCCTTTTCATTGCCTCTGGATTCTGTTTATTTTTTTTAGATCTTGGATTAGATATTATACCTATTCCTGACATCCCCCCTCCTTAATAATTTCATCAAAGCATACTCTCTAAAAAATATAAAAAACTACGATTTAAATATACTCTAACACAGACAACAGATAGTTAAATCCCTTTTTTATAACTAAATCTCCATTTTTTAATTCTGGATCTTTAAGAATAACTCTTAAAGAATTATTCCCCTCAACCCCTTTTATAAGGTAATTTTCAGAATATGAGATTTTAAAAAATGGCTTTTTTAAACGATCCAAATACTCTAACTCTCCTCCCTCTCCAAGTTTAAATATTATCTCTTTTGTAATTGGTGAGTCAAGAGTAATTTCTTTTATAAATGGATCTCCAACACAATTTAAAATATCTTTTGTGTTAACAACAGATATCATAAGAATCCTTTATTTTTAAATATTTTTAAATACCAACAATCTCTTTTATTGCAAAACAAAAACTCTCCATCTCACTTTCAGTTGTAAAATATGAGGGAGTTACTCGAATAGTGCCTCTGCTAAAAATTTTATCATATCCAATATAATCAAACATTAATGGAGCACAATGATAACCAGAGCGAACAATAATATCAAAAGACTCTTTTAGAATATATACAATATCTTCATTTGTAAAATTATTTACATTAAATGCAAATATTGAACCACCCTTTTGAATCACATTTGGAGATACTATATTTATCTCTTTTATGTTTTTGAGGTTGTTAAATGCAATCTGAACCATCCTATTTTTATGCTTTTTGATAGCCTCAATTGATGTTTTTTCAACAAAAGAGACTCCATGATATAGGGATAAAATCCCCATATAGTTTTTTGTTCCTGCCTCATAGTAAAATGGTAACTCTTGTGGTTGAGTTTTTTCTAAACTTCTAACTCCTGTCCCACCAACTTTAAGGGGATTTAAAACTTTTTTTAACTCATCCGAAACATAAAAACCACCAATACCAGAGACTCCATAAAGTGATTTATGCCCTGTAAAAGCAATAAAATCTACGTTTGATTTTTCAATATCAATAGATTCTGCTCCAGCCGATTGAGAGGCATCTATGATAAAAAAACCGTTATAATGTTTAACAATCTCTCCGATTTTCTCTATATTTTGTATAGAACCGGTGACATTTGAGGCATGATTAATAATAAAATAGTCAAAAGGTTTAGAAACCTCTTTGCTTAAAACATCAAAATCAATATAGCCATCACCATCACATGGAATAAAAGAGAGCTCAATTGAGCTCCCTTTTTGAACTCTATAAAGTGGTCTAAGAACAGAGTTATGCTCTGTTACTGTTGTGATAATTCGTCTATGTTGATACTCAAAACCTCTAATTAAAAGATTTAAACTCTCTGTGCTTCCAGAAGTAAATATAAGATTATTCTCTTTCTTTATGTTAAAAAAATTTGCTATTTTTTTTCTAGCCAAAGAGATAATATCATTATCAATAGAGTCTCCACTAAAAAGTCGGCTTGAATCCCCTTCATAACTTAAAAATGCATTAGAAATAGCATTTATAACTTCTGGAGGTTTTGGATATGTTGTAGCAGAGTTATTAAGATAGATCATATTAACTATTTTCCGATTTTTAAGACAACTTCCTCTGTATCAAGAGCAATCATAAGCTCCTCATTTGTTGGAATAACTATAAGTTTCACTTTTGAGTCATCTGTGCTAACTATTTTCTCAAGACCTTTGAAATTATTAACAACTGGATCCAATTTTGCTCCAATTACCTCTAATCCTTTACAGATCTCCTCTCTCATCTCTGGACCATTTTCACCAACACCAGCAGTAAAAATAATTGCATCAACTCTACCAAGAGCAACTGCATAGGAACCAATATATTTTCTTGCACGATATGCAAATATATCAAGTGCCACTTGTGAACGATGATGCCCTTTTGCAGCTGCATCCTCAAGATCTCTCATATCACTACTGATTCCAGAAACACCAAGAAGTCCACTTTTTTTATTAAGAACTTTATCAATATCACCAGAACAAAGTCCCTCTTTCTCCTCAAGAAAATATACAATTGAAGGATCTAAGTCACCACAACGGGTACCCATAATCATTCCTTCAAGTGGAGTAAATCCCATACTTGTATCAACCGATTTTCCACCTTTAACAGCAGCAAAACTTGTTCCATTTCCCATGTGACATGTGATAACATTCACCTCTGATGGATCTTTTCCTAAAATCTCTGCAGCTCTATTTGAGACATAACGATGAGATGTTCCATGAAAACCATAACGACGAACTTTATATTTTTCATAGTACTCATAGGGAATTGCATAAAGATAGGCATGTTCTGGCATTGTTTGGTGAAATGCAGTATCAAAAACTCCAACCATTGGAACATTAGGAAGAATCTGTTGTGCAGCCATAATTCCAACAATATTTGCAGGATTATGAAGAGGTGCTAACTCTGAACACTCTTGTAAAACATCCATAACATCCTCTGTTATTAAAACAGAACCAGAGTAGTAGCTACCACCATGAACAACACGATGTCCAACAGCATCAATTTCATTAATATCACTTATAACACCAAGTTCAGGGTCAGTAAGAATATCAATAACCATTCCAACAGCCTGTTGATGATCTTTTACAGGAGTATCTACTTTTCTTTTAATTTTTCTTGACGGAACTTCATGAGAATATTTTCCCATCTCAAGCCCAATTCTTTCAAGCATACCTTTTGCAAGAGTCTCACTACCCTTTGTTTCAATAAGTTGATATTTTAAAGAAGAACTTCCTGAATTAAGAACCAAAACCTTCATTACTGCTCCTTATTTACATTGATTTACAGTGATTGCAACTAAATTAACAATATCCTCAACAGAACAACCTCTAGAAAGATCATTAACTGGTGCACCAAGTCCTTGAAGAATTGGACCAACTGCCTCCGCATCACCAAGACGTTCAACAAGTTTATAACCAATATTTCCTGCCTGAAGGTCAGGAAATACAAGAACATTTGCTTTTCCAGCAACAGTTGAGTTTGGAGCCTTTTTAACACCAACTTTCTCAACAATTGCAGCATCTCCTTGAAGTTCACCATCAATACAAAGATCAGGGCGACGCTCTTGAGCAATTTTAGTTGCTTTAATAACTTTATCTGCAAGCTCATGCTCTGCAGAGCCTTTTGTTGAAAAAGAGAGAAGAGCCACTTTTGGATTCTCAATTCCTGCAACTTTTTGAGCTGTTTCAGCAGAACAGATAGCTATTTCTGCAAGTTGCTCTGCTGTTGGATTTGGTGTTATTGCAACATCAGCAAAAATAAATACACCATTATCACCAAACCCCTCTTTTTTTGTTACCATAACCATTGCACCAGAAACAACAGAAACTCCAGGTGCTGTTTTTACAATTTGAAGAGCAGGACGAACAGTGTCTGCTGTTGTATGTTCAGCACCACTAACTTCACCATCTGCATCCCCCATATATATCATCATTGGACCAAAGTAGATCTCTTGATTTAAAAGCTCCTCTGCCTGTTGAGGAGTTAAACCTTTGCTTTTTCTAAGCTCAACAAATTTTTCGATATAAAGTGCTTTTTTAGGAGCATTTTTAGGGTCAATTTTTTCTGCTTTTGAGAGATCAAGATTATATTTTTTCTCAAGCTCTGCAATTGTGTCAAGGTCACCAAGAAGGATAAGCTGTGCAAGACCCTCTTTTAAAATAATATCAGCCGCTTTGATTGTTCTTTCAGATGCAGCCTCTGGTAGAACAATTCTTTTTGGATTCTGTTTTGCCTTATTTCTGATTTGCTCCAATAAACTCATCAATTACCTCCTAAAAATATACCATCTCTTTTATCACATTCTTACAAATTTATCAAATTAAATCTGATTTTCTATTTAATAAATCAATTTTTTCACCTAAATTATAATTTTACAAAAAATATTTCTGTTTTTTTATATTGACAATAAAAACAATATTTAGATTCAGCTCTACTTGAAAACGATTCACCTATATTTTTAGAGATTAATGTTGAATCAGAGAAACTTACTCCACGAATTGAGTTAGGAGTGGAGGCAAAAGCTATTTTTTCATATAATTCAGGTAAATTTGATGGAAAAACATTTAGTGAAGCAAAAAAAGCAATTAAAGATGAGGTGAAATCTGAAATACTGGAAGCTATTCAGATTTAGGAGATAAACCAACAACAATAACTCAAGAGCAGACAGATTTAATTCTTTCAAATAGTTCAGATATT
>DYRY01000092.1 GCA_020718465.1 Anaeromyxobacter dehalogenans
CCATAATCAAAAAGTTTACTTTTTAACAATCTACAAAAAAAATAATTAATACCATTTTATATTTATCACTTGATATTTTGTTTTTTTAATAAAAAAGGGAGATTGAAATAGCCATTGCTTAAACAAAAACAGATTTAGGCAAAAATTAAGATTTTTTTATATTTTATTCTGGTTTATATGAGCTTTTAAGAGATACAACTCTATTAAATACAGTTTTTTTAGAAGTTGAATCTTTTGAATCAAGACAGAAGTAACCATTTCTTAAAAATTGAAAATGTGTTGAATCTAAAATATTTTCCTCAATTTTTGCATTAATGATAGTTAGTGATTTAGGATTTAAATCATCTTTATAATCTCTATCTTCACCAGGATTTGAAGAAGTAAAAAGATGCTCATAAAGTCTAACTTCAACATCTTTTGAGTGAGATGCAGAGACCCAATGAATTGTTCCTTTTACTTTTCTTCCATCTGCTGTTTTTGCCCCTTTTGATTCAGGATCATAACTACAATGAATCTCAATAATCTCTCCATTATCATTTTTAACAACATTAGTACAAGTAATATAGTAGGCATATTTTAATCTAACCTCCTGATTAGGAGCTAATCTAAAATATTTTTTAGGTGGATTCTCCTCGAAATCCTCTTGTTCAATATAAATCTCTTTAGAAAAAGCAACCTCTCTTGAGCCCATTTCTGGATGGTCAGGATGATACTCCCCTTCAAAATATTCAACTTGATTATCAGGATAGTTATCTATAATAACTTTAATAGGATTTAAAACAGTCATAACTCTTGGAGCTTTCTCGTTTAAATCCTCTCTTAAAAAGTGTTCTAAAAGGGCAACATCAACAGTACTATTACTTTTAGCAACACCAATTGCATCACAAAAATTTCTAATTGCCTCTGAAGTATAACCTCTTCTTCTTAAACCAGATATTGTGGGCATTCTTGGATCATCCCAACCTGAAACATATTTTTTTTGAACAAGTTCAAGAAGTTTTCTTTTACTCATAACAGTATAGTTAAGATTTAATCTTGCAAACTCAATCTGTCTTGGATTTCCAGGAGTCTCAATATTATTAACAAACCAATCATAAAGTGGACGATGATCCTCAAACTCAAGAGTACAAATTGAGTGTGTTATTTTCTCAATTGCATCTGAAAGTGGATGAGCGAAATCATACATTGGATATATACACCACTTATTGCCTGTTCTATGATGATGAGTATGTTGAATTCTATAGATAATTGGATCTCTCAAGTTTAGATTAGGAGAGCTCATATCAATTTTAGCTCTTAAAACTCTTGTACCATTAGGAAATTCACCATTTTTCATTTTTTGGAATAGATCTAAATTATCTTCAACAGTTCTATTTCTGTATGGACTCTCTTTTCCTGCTTCAACAAGTGTTCCACGATACTCCCTCATCTCTTCTGGAGAAAGATCACAAACGTATGCTTTTCCACTTTTTATAAGTTCAACTGCATAATCATAAAGTGTTTCAAAATAGTCTGATGCAAAGAAAAAATTCTCTCCCCAATTGAAGCCAAGCCATTTTATATCCTCTTGAATTGACTCAATATACTCAACTTCCTCTTTTGAAGGGTTGGTATCATCCATTCTTAAATGACACACACCATTAAACTCTTTTGCTAAACCAAAATTAAGAACAATTGATTTTGCATGGCCAATATGGAGATAGCCATTAGGTTCTGGTGGAAATCTTGTTACAATTTTTCCACTATTTTTATTCTCTTTGATGTCAATATTGATGATATCTTTAATAAAGTTTGAACGTGTTTGCTCTTCCATAGAAAAATCCTCAAAAAAACATAGAAGATATAACATAAAATCAATTTTAATGATAGATAAAAGTTAAACTACCTATTTTTTATAAAATGGAATTAAACAAAATTAATAGAAGTATCAAAATTATAATGAGTTAAAATATAAACTAAAATCTCTTTTACTCTTTACAATTTTGATTAATCATACTATAATTTTACTCTACTTTTTAGGTATGATTTATGGAGTATTTAAAAAATCTTTTACAAATTGATAAATGGGATGAAATACCAGAACTTGAAATTTTTTTTAAAGAGTATTCAAAAAAACTTGAACAGAAAAATAGCACTATTTTTAATGATTTTATAAAAAAACATCATATAAAATATAAAAATAGAGATGAATTAACAGAGATACTAAATAAAATGATATACGAAATTGAGAAGAAAATAGAGAAATATCTATATATATCAGACTACTCAAAACCAGAAACAATTGAGAGAATTTTCCTTTTTGGTAACTGTTATATAGATTTTTATCATGGACTTTTTTTAAAGGAGGAGGCTGCAAGAGATTTAATTCTTGGAAATCCACTTTTAATGGTTAAAAAAGAGATTGGAACAGAGATTTATGAAGAGTATATAAAAAATAACCCAATGCTTCTTCTTGCAATGGGTAGATTTTCAGAACCACCACAATGGAATGAAACATTAAAAAATATGATTAGTGAACTCAATAGCTCCGATTTTGAGCTTAGAGAACCTGATTTTGCAGTTGTAAATCATAGAGTTTTTAAAGAGAGTGCTTGGAAAATAATTAAAAAAAAATGTTTTAACACACATGATAAACTTTTAGGGCTTCATATTGCAACAACAATTCCACCAGAGTTTTCGCTTGAAGGAAAATCTCCAATACTACGAACTGTTACAAAAATGATGCATTATCATAAAGAGATGCAACTGTTTAATGAGGGTTTTCGCTCTATCCAAAAAAGATTTCCAGAACTTTTAGTTTCAAAAGTACAACAAATGATGAAAGAGCATATTTTTGATAATAATGCACCTCTATTTAATACAAATGATGTTTTAGAGGGGATATCAAATAGATATATTGATAAACAGATTTACAAATTAGCAACTGATTTTCCAGATTTAATGGAGTGGGCAGAGATTCATGATGTAACACATTTTATAAATGGTGAACCAATATCACTATCACTTTGGAGAGTTACCTCTTGGAATCTTAATGGAACTTTTGAGCATACAATTAAAATGTATAGAGATGATACTCTTGTAAATATGCTTATAGAGATATATGGTGAGGAAAAAGTTGAAAAAGGAACTATCATCTCACTTTTAGATTCAGGAAATAGTGTTTATCAATCAATAAAACGGGCAAACTACTTCTCCAAAATAAAAGAGATTGAAAAAAAAGAGTATTCTGAAGCTATTCTTTTACATCATAATGATGCAGATGGTATTTCTTCTGGATTTATTGTTGAACAAACTCTTAAATCAAGGGGAACAAAAGTTTATAGATATGTTCTTGAGATTATTTTTCCTGAAGCTGTTGATATTATATTGAACTCCCGTCTTGATATTCCTGTTTTTATTGTTGATTTAGGAACTCAGATATCTCATCATGTAATCTCAAAAAAAGAGACAAGAGATATCATTATAATAGATCATCATAAATATGAGCAGATTGAGTTTCCAACAAACTATTTTATCTTGAATCCACGAGATTTTGGACTTAATGCTGATGAGGAAGGAGCCTCCTCTATTAATGCCTATTTTTACTCTGCAATTATAACTGAATCTATAAAATATGCACCAATTGCACTCATTGGTAGTGTTGGTGATGGAATGTTATCAAGAAATGGTAAATTTTTAGGATTAGATCACTATGCACTAACTGCTGCTATAGCTGATGGAGCACTCTCAATTGAGAATGGTGAGTATAAAATAAAAATTCATCATAAATATCCTTTAGTTGAGTTTGTAAACGAGAATATTGATGTTTTAGGTTCTGTTGGATTTCAAAATCGTGGAGTAGATTTAGCTTTTGACCTTTTAGAGGGAAAAATAATGGTATCTGATCCACGAATTAAGGCAATAAAAGAGTTAAAAACAAAAAAATATAATGAATTAATAGATTATTTTGCAAAAAATGGTTTTACAAAAACAAGACATTTCTACTCTTTTAATGTTGAGGATAAATTTTTACCAATGGGAATAAAAGAGATTGGCAATTTTTTATCATATTTGATAAAAAATCATGATAAACTTCCATTTAAACTAGATACTAATAGATATTTTTTAGGAGCTCAAACTGTAACTCCAATTCAGGGAATTGGAGAGGTAACAAAAGAACCATCATATAAAATCTCAATGAGGGTTGGAAAAATGCTTGAAAAAAGTGTAAAATCTGGAAACATGCCTGACTTTTTTGAAATAACACATCTTTTTAAACATACACCTGGAGGAATTCACTCAATGAGTGCTGCTGTTGTTATTGATATAAAGCAGTATAACTCAGTTTTAAACGAGATTGAGCTGTTTTTAAATGATTTTGAGATGAATTAAAAAGAGTTTACTTTTAAAAGAGAGAGCAAAAACAAAAAAAGAATAAAATGCTCCATAACTCTCTCCTAAGAACCACTATTTTTAAAACTATATTGAGGTTGTAGTTCAAAAAAATTTTTAATTATCAATGTTTTTTTTCTAAAGGCATACTCAAGTAGTATTTTTTTAATTTTTTTTAAACTCATATTTTCAAAACTGTTTCTTTCACTATATTTTAGTTTTTTTGATTCTAAAAAAAGGTTTTGATTCATAGAAATTGAATCTATTTTTTTAAAATTACCCTTTTGATATAGATTTATTAAGTTATTTTTAATAATATCTAAATCTTTTTCCAAACTATTTTGAGTTTCTGAATTTATTAGAATTTTATTACTATCCAAATCTTTTGTTAGGCTATTATCACTCTTTAAACTATGAGCCATATAGTTACAATATTCAGCCTGCATAGATTTTCCAACTGCTTTATAACAATCGGCAAGTTTCAAATAGAGTTGTGGATTTTGATCAATATTAAGAGCCTCTTTAAAAGAGTCTATTGCATCCTCCCAATAGAAACAGTTTTGATACTCAATTCCATCACACCAATAGTCATAAAAACTTTTCATTCTAACTCCATTAAAAGTAAATAGCCTCTTTTAACCATTACTAATTTTAATATTTAATTTAAAAATTTTCAATGAGATTCATCGTATATTAATAGTTCTATTTTTTTGTAATAAAATCCTTTTATTAAAAGGCTTATATTATGTTTTATAGTAAAAATAGGTTCTATTTTTATGAACTTATATCATTTTATTAAATTAATTTTTTAATTTATAAATAAAACTCTTAATAAAAAAAAATTATTTTAGTAGTAAAATTAAGATATAAAATCTCTATTTAAATACGACCAATTGCAAGAAATGATGTATGTAATATAACAACAATAACAATAAAAATCTCTCTGGATAGTTTTGGTGAGAAATTTAAAAAATGATACTCTAAAGAGTTATGTTTACAAAAGGAGATACAATCTCCACAAAGAGTACAGTTTAAGTTAACTTTTTTTCCAATAATATCCTCTTTAGATAATGCCCCATATCTACAAACTTTTGTACATGCCATACATGAATTACAAGATTGAGATATTTTTAATCGAAATGGTGAAATTTTACCTAAAGTAACTGCTAAAAAGCCAATAGGACAAAACATTGTGCAATGAATCATCACTCCTGTTTTTCGTGAAAAATAAAAAATTATAAAAAAAGATATAATAGCCCAAATAGAGGCTGAAATAAGTGCTACAAAAGTTGATGCTTTTAAAAAATGAAGTAATAGTGAAAAAACAGTAACAAAAACTAAAATAGATACTCTGATTTTCCAAAAATGTTTTATTTTCTTACCTCTACTCTGCCCTTTTGTTGCTATAAAATCATCAATAGAACCAAAATAACATAGATGTGAGCACCAAGCAGAACCCGATATTATTAGAGAAGCTAAAAAAAGATAAATCATAAAAGATAGTTGAAAGCGATAAAGTGGGCCTGCAATAATCAATGTTGGAATTGGTAGATGTAGTTTTCCTGTCATTAAAAATATACTATAACCCAAAAGCCCCAAAATAAGCTGTAAAAAAAACACAGTAGTAAATATTCTCCAAATTAATCTTCGATATTTTTGTGTTTGATTAGAATCTAACATTTTTTCAACAATAAACATGCTATATATTGATAGAATAAATATCTCAAAATAGCCTAAAGTTGGATAAAATCGCTCTAATAGCAATATGGGATATGAAACTTTGGTTGTTGCAAATTGTATTAAAGTGGATGTTATTAAACCTGTTATAATAATTAAAAAAGTTTTTTCTGTTTTTGGATATAAATCTTTTATCAATTTTGTTTGTAAAAATAAAAATGATATGAGTGAAAAAATTGCAACTCCAAGAATAATAACAACTGCCCTTGTTGATGGAATTCCTATTGCAGAGTAGATTTTACAAATATGAAAAGCAGTTTTTATCCACTCAAAAATAGCAAAAATATGAGTTGTAGAAATAATCAATAAACTCCACCTCTTTTTTATAAAAAACATAAAAGAGATTGTAATAGCAATTAAAAACAGACCATAACTTCCTCCTCTAAAAAAATGTGCTCCCAAAAGGAATGATGATATTATTGTTGTAATATATATTAGTATTCTCATAAACAACTCTAAAATATAAAACCTACCAATTGGTAGCATATTACTTATATTCATGTCAACCTATTTTTTAGTAATGATATAATTAAAATTAAAATTAAAACGATACTTTTATTATATTTTGTTTTATTATATATAAATAAAAAGTAAATTTTACAAACAAATGTACTATAAATTTAAAAACATAAAATATCTCTTGATTTTTTAATTGAAAGCTCTATAATCCGCACTGTTTTTTTAGGGGAGTATATGCTTTCTAAAATTTTCTATCCTCAGCTATTTTCATTGCTTAAAGATGGTTACTCGAAAGAGAAATTTTTAAAAGATTTAGTAGCTGGTATTATTGTTGGTATTGTTGCACTTCCACTTGCAATTGCTTTTGGAATAGCCTCTGGAGTAAAACCAGAACAAGGAATTTATACTGCAATTATTGCTGGTTTTTTAATCTCATTTTTTAGTGGAAGTAAAGTCCAAATTGGTGGACCAACAGGAGCATTTATTGTTATTGTTTATGGTATTGTTCAGCAATATGGTTATGATGGTCTTGTGGTTGCAACAATTATTTCAGGATTTTTATTAATATTGATGGGTTTTTTAAGGCTTGGTTCTGTTATTCAATTTATTCCATATCCAGTTACAGTTGGTTTTACAAGTGGTATTGCTTTAATTATTTTTTCAGGTCAAATTAAAGACTTTTTTGGACTAACTATAGAAAAAGTTCCCTCCGATTTCATTGAAAAAATGGCTGTGATGTTTTCACACCTCTTAACAATTAATTTTTATACTTTAGGAATAGGATTTGCCTCAATTTTAATTATAAAATTTTGGCCTAAAGTTACAACAAAAGTTCCAGGTTCTTTAATTGCAATAATATTTTCAACTCTTCTTGTTCATATATTCTCTTTTCCTGTTGAAACAATTGGTTCTAAATTTGGTGCAGTTCCATCAATGTTACCAACACCAACACTTCCAATAATAACTTGGGAACTTTTTCAAAAAATGTTCTCTCCAGCAATTACAATAGCACTTTTAGCAGGAATAGAGTCTCTTCTTTCTGCTGTTGTTGCAGATGGAATGATTGGAGATAAACATCGTTCAAATACAGAACTAATTGCTCAGGGGATTGCAAATATATTCTCTCCAATATTTTTAGGAATTCCTGCTACTGGAGCTATTGCAAGAACGGCAACAAATATTAAAAATGGAGGTAGAACTCCAATTGCAGGAATTATTCATGCAATAACATTACTTCTAATTTTACTATTTTTAGGAAAATGGGCTTCATTAATACCAATGGCATCACTTGCAGCAATTCTTATTTTTGTTGCATATAATATGAGTGAGATTCATATTTTTATAAAACTTTTAAAAAGTCCTAAAAGTGATATTGCAGTTCTTATAACAACTTTTTTATTAACTGTTTTAATAGATTTGACTGTTGCAATTCAAATTGGAGTTGTAATGGCAGCATTTCTTTTTATGCATAGAATGGCGAATGCAACACAACTCAAATTTTTTTCAGAAGATAGTGATCCAGAGGATCCACTTGCTATATCAAAAAAGGTTGTTCCACAAGGAGTTGAGGTTTTTGAGATAAATGGACCATTCTTTTTTGGTGCAGCAGATAGGTTTAAAGATCAACTTAAATCACTTGGAAGATCTCCAAAAGTTTTAGTTTTAAGAATGAGACATGTTTTAACAATTGATGCAACAGGAATTAGAGCATTAGAAGATGTGATTATAAACACAAAAAAAGAGGGTTGTAATGTTGTTCTATCTGGAGTTCATGCCCAACCATATATTGCAATTGAAAAAGCAGGAGTATTAAAACTTCTTGATTCTGAAAATGTTTGTATGAATATTGATTTGGCTCTTGAACGTGTTAATGATATTTTAGGTTTAAACAAAGAGTCAAATATAGCAGAGTAGAGTCTCTTTTTTCATATAAAAATTTAGGATTTCATATAAAAAAATAAAATTTCATATAAAAATTTAGGATTTTACTTAAAAAAGATCATCCATATTGCCAAAACTGAATTTACTTTTTTTTACCTCTTTTTTCTCCTCTTTTGGAATCTCAATAGGCTCTAAAACATCTAAATCATCTAAAATTTCAATATCTTCTCCAAAACTTGAACTCTGTTGATTTGTTGGATTTCCCCAACCTCTATCAGATGTTCCAGATACTCCGCTAAATTTAAGTGCAAAATCATCAGGATTAGATGAGAATCTTAATGCATCTTGATAAGATATCAAACCTTTTTGAATAAGGCTCATAAGAGATTGATCAAATGTTTGCATTCCATAAGTGTTTCCACCCTCAGCTATTGCATCATGAATCTCTTTTGTTCTCTCTGGATCAGAAATCATCTCTCTAATTCTTGATGTTAATATCATAACCTCAACAGCAGCAACTCTACCACCTGTTTTTGTTGGAATTAATCTTTGAGAGATAATGGCTTTTACAATTGAGGATAATTGAATTCTAACCTGTTTTTGTTGATGTGGAGGGAATACTGAAATAATCCGATTTATAGTTTCAGGAGCATCAATAGTATGAAGTGTTGATAAAACAAGATGTCCAGTTTCTGCAGCTGTTAAAGCAGTCTCTATTGTTTCAAAATCTCTCATCTCACCAACAAGAATAACATCAGGATCCTGCCTTAATGCAGATTTTATAGCTTTTGAAAAAGAAACTGTATCAACTCCAAGTTCTCGTTGGTTTATTAAAGAGCGTTTATCTCTTATTAAAAACTCAATTGGATCCTCAATTGTCATAATATTTGATGGTCTTGTTGAATTGATATGGTCAATAATGGATGCAAGTGTTGTTGATTTACCAGAACCTGTTGTTCCTGTTACAAGAATTAAACCACGCTCTTCTGCTGCAATCTTCTCTAGAACAGGTGGAAGCATAAGTTCACGTAAAGATTTAACTTTAGATGGAATAATTCTTAAAACCATCCCCATTGAACCTCTTTGTTGAAAAACATTCACACGAAAACGACCAACTCCTGGAACACCATAGGCCATATCTAAATCATGTGTTTTTAAAAAATACTCTTTCTGTTGTTTGGACATAATTGCAAACCCCATATCAGCCATCATTTCTGGCGAAATTTTTGGGTATTTTTCAAGTGGAGTTAATGCACCATTAACCCTTATAATAGGATTATTACCCACTTTCAGGTGAATATCAGACGCATTTAGTTGACTTGCTTCTCTTAAAATCTCATTAATATCCATTAACAGCTCCAAAAAAAATATATATATATTACAAGAAAAAAATCTAAATTAAAATAGAAAAATGTAACTTAAAACAGAAAAAATAACTATTTTTTTATTGTGCATTTATCTAAAGAGTCAACATCTAATAAACACTCAATTCGCTCATCCTCAAAACGATTAATACATTGAGATAAAAAATCCTCTTTTTGCTGAAACTTCTCTTTTAAGTGTTTACATTTTTTCTCTTTTGCAACTGAATGACACTTTAGAACTTCTGAGTCATTATTTGCAACAATCAAACACTCAATTAACTCTTCAGAAACTTGAACTTTACAACCCTTCTCAATACTCTCTTTTTTTTCACAATCAACTTCAGCCCATAGTGTTAAAGTTGTTAAAATTATTGATAAAATAAGCAATTTCATGGCAACCTCAAAAAAATAAAACTTAGACGAAAAAAATAACATTTTATTGAATAAAAAACAAATTTTTCTGTCTAATAGTTATTCTTGTTTGGAGGGAATTATGAAAAAGGTGATTTTAGGTTTTCTTTTCACACTTTTATTATCAACAGGTCTCTATGCTGGAGAGTATTATGGAATGGTTTCATCATTTGATGTTCCAATGGGTTTAAATGTTGGGTTATCTGTTAATGGTGGAAGTTGTACTGGTGATTGTGGTGATTTTTATAAACCTGGTGGTGGTATTGGAATCAATGTTGGCTACAGATTCTCAATGTCTCTTGGTATTTATATTGAAGGGCTTGCAAATATAGTGTCTCCAGATAATAAAGAGATTTCTGAAAATTATGACACAATGTTTGTTCAAAGCAATCTTGGTTTGAATTTTTATATTGATCCAACTAGCAAACTACAACCATTTGTTACAGCTGGTTTTGGTAATTTTCATATTGAGTGGAGTTTAAAAGAGGATTCTGACTTTACAATCGAATCAACAGACCAACAAACTATCTTTTTTGGTGGTGGAATTGAGTATGTTTTATCAGAAAATTTAACTCTTCCAGTAAAACTTCAATTTGCTAAAGTTTTTACAGAGGATGGAGAAGAGACATATAAAGATATGCTTTGGAATTTTACACTTGGTGTAAACTACTATTTTTAATTAAGCCCCAAAGAGCCTTCGGGCT
This sequence comes from Anaeromyxobacter dehalogenans, assembly GCA_020718465.1. GTDB lineage: Bacteria > UBP6 > JAFGXH01 > JAFGXH01 > JAFGXH01 > JAFGXH01. The sequence continues at coordinate 10,928 of DYRY01000092.1, forward strand.
CATTATATAGACCCCCAAAAAAGGCACCTTCGGGTGCCTTTTTTAATCAAATTATTTTTTATAAACAACAAAAAATATAATAGACATCTTGCATAACCTCGAAACATGCTAAACTCCTCTATTCATGTTGAGA
>DYRY01000093.1 GCA_020718465.1 Anaeromyxobacter dehalogenans
AAAAAAACATAGTTTAAAACTAAATATTTAAACTCATTCTAAAAAAAATATTCTTTAAAAAGAAACATTTAAATATTTCAAAAATAAAAGTTTGGCCATTGGTTATAATGATAGTAATTTTTATTGATAAAAATTATATAAAATTTTAACTGATTTTTTCTTTGTTTTTTATGTTTTTTTATAAAATAAAAGGGGATTTAACTGATTTTTTTATTTTTATTATAAGAAAAAATAGTTTTTTTGTAATAATTTCAAATTTGTAAAAAAACTCTTGATTTTTTCATAAATAAATATATCCTATAGTCTCATTAACCATTGATTTAAGGGGGATATATGTTTCGTGCGATTATTTTTTCTCTTGTAGTTCTTTTTACTGTTACAGGTTGTGGTAAAAAAGATTCAAATATAGGAGTAACAGAAACTAAAAAAGTAGAGAAAGTTGAAGTAAAAGCAGACCCAATTTTAGAAAATGCTGAATATAAAGAGGCAATGGAGATGGTTAAAGCTTGGAAAACAAAAGAGGCTTTACCAAAACTAGAGGGTTTAAAAGCTAAATTTCCAAATTCTGCAGAGTTACATTTTCAGCTAGGAAGCCTTTATAAAAAAAGTATGAAGGATGATGATGCAATTAAATCTTTTGAAGAGGCTATCAAACTAAATCCAAAACATATTGAAGCAATGAGAGAACTTGCAAAAGTTTACTACTATAAAAAGAAAGATGCAGAATCAAGAGATATGTGGAAAAAAATTGCAGAACTTGATCCAAATGATAAACTTGCACTTTATGAGCAAGGACATAAAGAGTATATTTTAAAAGAGTATGATAATGCAATTGCAACTCTTGAAAAATCTGTAAAAGTTAATCCAAAATATGTTTGGAGTTATTACTATATCTCTGATTCATATAATTATGGTAAAAAAGACAAAGAAAAAGCTCTTAATGCTCTTAAAATAGGTCTTGAAGCAAATCCAAATGATAAAACTTTAATGCAAAAAATGGCAAGTACTCACTCTTGGGGTCAAGACTATAAATCAGCAATTGAATGGTATACAAAAATTTTAGATTTAAACAAAACTGATGCCTACACAATGGAACAGATTGCTGCAAATTATGGCTACCTTAAAGATTATGACAAACAGATTGAGTGGCTAAAAAAAGCTCTTGAGATTAAACCAAAAGATACATTCTTTTTATCAAATCTTGCAAATGCATATGCAGAAAAAAAAGATTATGATACATCTATTGCAACTTACAAAACACTTATTGAAGTTAAAGATGATTACTACTATAAATACCAACTTGGTCGTGTTTATGTAAACGCAGGAAATAAGACTGGTGTAAAAGAGATGGTTGAAGCTTTAAAAAAAGATACAAACAAAAATGCTGCAACTTATGTTGGTTATCTTGAAACTGATTTAAACAAAATGAAATAGTTTTTTATTTTACTCTTACTTAAACTCTCTTTTTTATTCTTAAAATAGTAAAGAAAAATCAAAAAATTATTTTATCTTTTTTGTAATTAAAAAAAAAAGTAGAAAAAAATTAAAAAATCACATTTTTTTTGAATATTTTACTACTAAGTTACGTATAATATAGTGGGCTATTTTTTCGGAGGCATTATGAGATACATCATATTAGTTTTTATCTTTTTATCAGTTGTAATCACAGCAAATAATCAGACTCTTGTTAGAAAAGGAAAAATGGGAAATTTTTTTCCATCACTTTCAACATCTTGGAAATCTTTAAATGAAAAGAGTATTGAGATAACTTTAGCTCCAGGAGTTAATATTGATTCTGTTGTTTCAACACTTGAGAACTACTTCAAACGTTCTGTTATTGATAAAAAGGGAGATAAAAAAATCCTTATCACAACAGAGTATACACTCGAACAGGTTTTAAATCGTTTGAGTGTTCTTCCAATTAAAAAAGATTCTGAAGTTATTGCTAAAAAAGAGATAGATCCAATGGATCTATTAGCAGAACCAGGTTCAAAAACAGCAAAAGTTGCTTTAATTGATGATGAGAAAGAGAAACAAAAGGGTTATATTATTGGTAAAGTTATCGAGTCTAAAGAGAATTTTCCATCAATAAAACTGAAAGTTAGAGTAACTGATGTTACAGATGAGAGTTCTGGAGTTAAGAGTGGAGATATTATTGATGCTGAACCATATCTAAAAATTGATAATGGAAATCCAGATACATCAGATGAGGAGACCTCCGATAATCTTGGGGCACTATTCCTACAAAAAAATGACCGTTTTGATGGAATTATCAAAAAAGATGAATCAGGTGATGTAAAACTTTATAAAGTTCAAAATAAATAACTAAAACAACATTAGATATCTTGCATAACTTAAAAAAAGTGATAAAAAGAGTTTTTTTTTATATTTTTTTTAAAGAACCCTCTCCCTAAATCCCTCTCCAATACTTGGCGAGGGACTTGAAGAAAAAAATAATAAAATTGCTAAAAAATAAAGAATAATCAATTTTTATAGTGATTTAATTAATAAAAAATCTCATTTGATTTAATTTTTTGTTTTATCTCTATTCTTAAAATGAGGAGAGTCTCCCCATTCACCATATCCAACAGATTCACCAATAACCTCAACTCGTCCTTCAAAACAGGTTTTACAAATTCCTGCACTCTCATCAAGACATGGTTTATTATCATAAAGTTGATATGCTTTTCGATATGTTACTGCACCTATATTTGGCATTATAATATTTGCTCCTGCCTGAAGCCCTTTCTCTCTTCCTAATGGATCAAGTGCCTGAAGTGCTGTTGTTGATGCAACATTAACATCTTTTAAAAACACTCTTGCAACTGCAATCATTTTTAATCCCATTAAAAGCTGTTTTCTTGAATCAAATCTGTTAACTTTTTTTGCTAGTGGAGTCTCTTGGTGTAAAACATAGGGACCCATACCAATCATATCGATATCCATCTCTTTAAAAAATATAAGATCATTTGCTAAATCTTCAATAGTCTGTTCTGGAAGGCCAATCATTACCCCAGTTCCTGTTTGAAATCCAAGTTTTTTTAAAGTTTTAAGGCAATTTAATCTCTCATCAAAAAGATGACTTTCTGGATGAAGCTTTTGATAAAGCTCTCTATTTGATGTTTCAATTCTTAACAAATATCTATGAGCTCCTGCCTCAAACCACTTTTTATAGCTCTCCTCTGTTTGTTCTCCTAAAGAGAGAGTTATTCCTAAAGAGCCATCTCCAATTTTTTTAATCTCTTTTATTATATCAGTAACAAAATCAATATACTCTCTATCAATTCGTTCTCCAGATTGAAGTACAAGAGAGCCAAATTTCTCATCATAAGCCCACTTTGCTGCCTCTAAAATCTCCTCCTTTGTCATCATAAATCTATCTACAGATGAGTTACTTTTTCTTATTCCACAGTAATAACAATCCTTAACACAGTAGTTGCTAAACTCTATAATCCCTCGATAGTAAACTTTTGTTCCAACAAACTCCTGTTTTATCTGATATGCTTTTTTAAAAAGCTCCTCTATTTGATTCTCATCTGTTAATGAGAGCAATTTTATCAAATCATCTCTATTCATAATATTCCTATAATTTTCACTCTAATAGTAACAATATTAAATGAAAAATAGTCTAAAAAAAACTATTTTAAAATTGATTCAATTGGTTGTTGATATATCTCATAAAAATAGTCTAAATTTTCATTTAAAATCACTCTATTTTTATGTAAAAGTTTAAATTTATTGCTAGAATCAGTTTTTCCCATAAAAAAAACATCATTTTTAAAAATCTGAAGAAATCTATTAAGATTTTTTTGAGAAACAGTTACAACAAATCTTGAGTGAGACTCTGAAAACATGAGAGATAAAATATTTTTCAGCTCTTTAGTGTTAATAAAATCATTTAGACTTTTTTGTTTCTCTTTAGTATTAATAAAATTATTTAGATTATCTTTTTTATAATAAAAATTGCTATTTTTAAAACAAAAAGTACTCTCTTTACAAAAAATATTACTTTTTTTACTTGAAAGAGTATTATTGATGTTTTTTCGATTTTTTAAAGATAAAATCTCTTTGTTAAAATTAGATAACTCAACTGTTGCTCCAAAACCTGTTTTAAAAAGAGACTCTAATATTGCAATAAAAAAACCACCATCAGATATATCATGTGATGAGTTTATAAGGGATTCTCTATTTGCAATCTCCATTTTTTTATAAACATTTAAAGCTTTTTCAACCCTAACTTTTGGTGGAACTCCACCAGAAATTGATAATGCTCTATAAAACTCTGACTCATATAACTCATTATATGTTCTATTTACTATAAAAATATACTCATTAGAATTTTTAACATTTGTTGTTACTGTTTTTCGGACATCTTTTATATATGATGTTGCAGAGTATAATATTGTTGGTGGAACAGATATCTTTACTCCATCAGAGTAAAAATCATTTTTCATACTATCTTTTCCAGATGTTAATGGTATTGAGAATGCTGTTGATATATCATAAAGAGCTCGATTCATCTCCACTAAACACCATAAATTAAACATTCCCTCCCTATTTTTCTCCTGATCATAAATAACATTTGGCATACAAAAATTATCATTAACACTCCAAAATCTATCTCTATTTGGTAAACCTCCACCAACAGATATAATAGACCTTATTGCTTCATCAAATGCACCAGCAGACATATCATAAGGGGATTTATAATATTTTGGATTTATTCCATTTGATACTGCAACTCCATCATAACTATCAAAATCAAATCTCATAACCCCAGAGTCTTGTGGAGAGTTTCCATTTTGCCCCATATATGGCTTAATAACTGTTTTCCCCTTAACTTCATGGTCATACATTCTTACAATTGACTCTTTTGATGCAACATTAAGAGATGATAATATTTTTTTACAAATATCATCTAAAGAGAACTCTGAAATATCTCTGTTTTTTTTGAAGTTGGTTATATATGGTCTACACTCCATTATTTTTAAAGGACAACCATTGTGCAAAAAATCTAGATTCAGTTCAGCCACCAATCTACCCTCATAAAAAACAGTTAAAAAACCGCTATTATGAAACTCACCAATTGCTTCAATTGTAGTCTCCATCTCTTTTGCAAGCTCAAATATCTGTTTTTTAAATTTTTTAGGAACAACAATTGTCATTCTCTCTTGTGATTCCGAAAGAAATATCTCCCAAGGGAGAAGCCCACTATATTTTAAAGGCACTTTAGAGAGCTCCACTGATGCACCATTTGATAATATTGCTAACTCCCCAATAGAGCTTGATAAACCACCTGCTCCATTATCTGTTACGGTTCTAATATAACCAAATTTAGATGCCTCCTCTAAAAAATCAAAAACTATTTTTTGAGTATATGGGCTTCCAATTTGAACTGCAGATGATGGAGACTCTTTTGTTAATGTTTCAGATGAAAATGTTGCTCCATGTATTCCATCTTTTCCTGTTTTTCCCCCAACAACACATATAATATCCCCATCTTTTATCTCTTTTTTCTCAATATCTCCATAAAAATGTGTTTGAGGCATTAAAGCCCCTGTTCCACAAAAAACTAATGGTTTTCCTGAAAATTTTTCATCAAAAATAGTTGCACCATTAATTGTTGGAATTCCCATTTTATTTCCACCATCCTGAATTCCTGCTCTAACTCCAAGAAAAACATCTTTTGGATGAAGCTGTTTTTCTAATAATTTTTTATTATAATTGGGATATCCAAAACATAAAACATCTGTATTAAATAGAGCCTTTGCCCCACCCTTTCCAGTTCCAATTGGGTCTCTATTATTACCTAAAATACCTGTTATTGCTCCACCATAAGGATCTATTGCTGATGGAGAGTTATGTGTTTCAACTTTCCAAGCAAAATTATATTTACTATTAGCCTTAACAATACCAGCATTATCATCAAATGTTGATACAATCCAATCGGCACCAATTTTTTTCAGATTTTTAGATACAACATGGGTTGCTCCTTTTATATATGTGTTAAAAAGTGAGTTTATAACTGTTTTTTTTCTATATTCAGAGAGATTATTTATAATAACTTTACCTCTAAACTCTTTATGTTTACAGTGTTCAGACCAAGTTTGAGCTACAATTTCAAGTTCACAATCAGTTATAATATTTTTATAACTCATAATGCTCTCCATCTCCTCATAAGTGAGAGATAGATTTCTCTCTTTTGATATTTTTAAAAGATTCTCTGATTTTAACTCTATTATTTCTACAGTTGGATTATTTATGGTTTTAACTACTTTTTTGAAGTGGATTGGTTGCTTTTTAGAGCCTTCAAAAAACTCCTCAATAACTGGATTAAACTTAGGAATTTTATAATCATCTGAATTAAAAAGATATAAAACTCCTCTAAAAACCCCTTTTTTATTTGGGAAAAAATCAAACAGTCTTGATGTTTCATCATCTGTAACACCAGATTTTTTAGATATAATTACCCAATTTTTAAAAGGAATCTCTAAATTTGTTATATAAAACGGTTCAGAACCTATATCAAAAAATTGAACTACTTCACTAAACCCATTTAATATTGAGGCAACTTTAATTTTCTCACTATCATTTAATTCAGGAATAAATTGATAATAAACTATTTTGTCAGTAGTTTTAAAAAAATCTGACTTTGGAACTCTAAAAACAACAGTATTTGCCATAAAAACCCTAAAAATACTCTATTTTTAAAATAAACACAATAAAAGCAATAAAAGCAATAAAAGCAATATTATTATAGCATATTTTTCTGATTTTATTATGAAAAAAATAAAATAAACACTATTATAGCATTTTTTTTTTATTTTTTTTTTAAAATATGATAAAATACTACTTTATAAAAGGAACAAGAATGAACAGTTATAAAATTATAAAAACATTAAGGAAAAGAGAGGCAACATCAACTTTTTTAGCAGAAAATTTTAGTGGTGAAAAAGTTATTATAAAAAAATTTCATATTGCAGAATCAAAAGATTGGAAATCTGTTGAGCTTTTTAAAAGAGAGGCAGAAACAGTAAAATCACTTCGACATCAAGGAATTCCACTCTATTTAGACTCTTTTATGAGTGAAAATGATGGTACTTTCTCTATTGTTCAGGAGTTTATTGAGGGAGTATCACTACAAGAAAAATTAGATGAAGGTGCTATTTTTAAAACAGATGAGATTGAAATCTTTTTAAAAAAAATGATTCAAATTATCTCTTATTTACAATCATTTACCCCACCAATTATTCATAGAGATATTAAACCATCTAATATTATTCTTAAAAATAGAGATATAACCAATCCCATATTAATAGATTTTGGCTCAATTCAACGAGCTATCTCAAGCGATTTTACAGTTGTTGGAACAACAGGATTTTCAGCACCAGAACAATCAACAGGAAGAGCCTTTCCACAAAGTGATTTTTATGCTTTAGGAACAACACTTCTCTATATTCTTACTAAAAAAGAGCCTATTGATATCCCATTTGAAAACATGAGATTTAATTATCAAAAAATAGTCACTCCACCAAAAAATATTGCCAATTTTATTGACAAAACAACACTATTTAATCCAACCGAACGACCACAAACAGCAGATGAGCTTTTAGATATTCTTTATGATAAAATATTTTTAAATAAAAATCTGCAGAAAACTGACAATTATTTAAAAAATATTTCAAAAGATAATAATTTTTTAGTTCCAAATAAAAAAATTATTAAAATTGTTGTGTTTTTAGCTGTTTTTTTTCTGTTTATAACAGGTTTTTTAATGTTTTTTCTTGTTTCAAGAGCTCCTGTAAGAGTTAGTGATAAGATATTAAATCAAAAGATGACAGAACATATTCGTTCATATAACTCTACTCCAATACAAAAAAGTTCAACAAATGGAATTGAAGGCTGTATTCAAAAAGAGTGTAGAACATATAATTTGAGTTGTGATGAAAATAGTCTTCAAAATATGACAAATTTTTCTTGTAATGATCAATCAATAACATCTTTAAGTGGAGTTGAAAAACTAAAAAATCTTAAAAATCTATATGTTTATAATAATAATATATCAGACTTATCTCCACTATCAAAACTTGAAAAACTTGAAAAAATCTCAATGGGTAAAAATAGTGTTAGCTCTTTAGAACCTATTAAAAACCTTAAAAACCTAAAACATTTAACATTTTATGAAAATAACATAACAGATTTAACTCCACTAAAAAATCTAACCCAACTTGAGGAGCTTGTTATCTGGAAAAACCCTTTTACAGACTTAGATCCACTCTCCTCACTTAAAAATCTTAAAATTTTAGAAGTATCTCACAATAAAAATATAAAATCTATATCATCACTAAAATCTCTTGAAAATATTGAGACATTTAAAGCATCATATTGCTCTTTAGATTCAATTGATGGATTACAAAATTCAAAAAAAATAGTAACTCTGGATATTGCTTCAAATAATATAGCTGATTTATCTCTATTAAATGGGATTAAATTTTTAAAATCATTAATAATAAATGATAATAAAATATCAGATTTATCTCCAATATTGGAGTCAGAAAATATGGAGTACATTCAAATGAGTAATAATCAGATTTCAGATATAACTCCTCTAAAAAAAATGACAAAATTAGATACTATTTGGGCATATAATAACAAAATAGAGAGTATATCTGTTTTAGAAAATATGATTTATCTCAAATCACTTAATTTTTGGAATAATAGGATTAAAGATCCAACACCACTAAAAAATCTTGGAAATCTAGGAAAATTAGATTTATCAAGTAACTGTATCGAAGATTTTTCTGAATTAAAAAAGTTTGACTCTTTTATAAAACGAGATAAACAAAATAATTGTTCTAATTAAAATTTGCAATTAGTTCAAATTTTTGTTACAATATAATGTATTTTAGGGAGATTGCTATGATACGTACTATAACAATTTTGTTAACCATTTTAATTGCTCTATTTTTAGGATGTAATGACCCAAAAACAGAGGGAACAACAACTATTCAATTTGATGTTGATGGTCAAACAACCGAAATGCTCTACTTCTCATCAACAATTATTGGTGAAAGTAGAGATAAAATTCTAACAATAAGAAATACAGGTACAACTAAATTAAAAGTGGAAGATGTTGTTTTTGGAGATGGTTCTGATGTTGATGAGTTTGATTTAAGCTCAATCAAAAATCAACTTCCTATTTCAATACCAATTGGTAGCAGTGAAGATTTTATCATTACTTTTGCTCCAAATAAAGTTGATTCTCACTATGCAAAAATGATATTAAATGGAAACTTTGGAAAAAAAGAGATTAAACTTTCTGCTATTAAGAATTATCCAGAAACATCAACAACTCCTCAAGTTGTAGTTTTTGAAAGTGCAACAGGAACTCAATACAGAGATTTTAAAATAGAGAATATTGGCAACTCTGTTTTAACTTTGATTGAAACAACTCGAAATCCAAAACCAGTTTTTCTTGGTGGTGGAACAGATGCTAATATTTTTAAAATTGTTGAAAGCACAATTCCTACTCCTAATACAAAAATATGTCCAAAAGAGGCAAAAGCAGAAACTTGTGGTGATATTCCCAAATTTATTACAATTACAATTGAGTATACCCCTGTAAATACAAATGGTGACCAAGGAAGTGCTGTTATAACAAGTGATTCTACCATAAATCCTAACTATTTTGTTCAAATTAATGGAAATATGAGAGCCTGTTCTCTAGTCATTGCACCTATAAGTAATGATACTTTAGATTTTGGTAGTAGATTTATTGGTAGTGAAAATGGTTTTCCAAAAGCTGTATCTATAACAAATAAGGGTTCTGAAAACTGTATTGTAAATGATATTAAACTATCTGAAACTACAGATTCAGCTGTATATTGGCTAAAGGGTGTTGAAAGTGATAATTTACCAACACTTCCTGCAACACTTGAGAGATTTCAATCACTCTCATTTTTAGTATATTTTAAGCCAACACAAGTTCAGGCTTATGGTGGAACACTTATTATTAATGGTGATGATCCAATGTGGGTATCAAGTGGTTCAAAAAAAGAGATCTCTCTTGTTGGAACTGGTGTGGAATATACTACACCAATTGCTGTATGTGGTCAAACATACTATGAGGTTGAACCTTCAATTGATAATCCAAATAATCCAATTAGTGTTATTCAGGTTGATGGTTCTGAATCCTATGATCCTGGAGGCTCAAGATTAACCTATAAATGGGAAAAAATATCTGCTCCACAAGGTAGTGCAGCACAACCAATATCTCCATCTTCAGCTATCACAAAATATTTTGTAGATTTAGCTGGTGAACACACTTTAAAATTGACAGTTACAAATGAGTATGGTCTTCAGGATTTCTGTGAAGTAACTGCAATGGGAATTACAGGGAATGCACTTCATGTTGAGTTGTTTTGGAGTGTTGCTGGTGATGTTGATTTACACTTTAAAAAACCTGGTGTTGGAGATGATGGATGGGGAACAACCTCTGATTGTTATTGGTCAAACTGTGTTAGAGGCTTAAACTGGTTTGGAAATGGAAGTCCTGCAAATCCACAACTTGATAGAGATGATATTCCTGGAACTGGTCCAGAAAATATGAATATAGCTCAACCTTTAGGTCAAGATGGTCAAACATACACTATTGGTGTAAAAAATTACTCAAATTCAAGAACTCCAACTGCAACTGTTAGAATATATTGTAATGGAGGACTTCAATTTGAAGATAGTCGCTCTTTACCAAGAACAAAAGATTTTTGGCTTGTTGCAGCCGTAGAGTGGACAACTCAAAATAAATGCAATATCACTCCAATAGGAACTGTTGCAAATAATTCAAGCTCTTGGTAATTAATTTAATTATTTAATTTTCATTTTTTTTGTATAACTCTAT
>DYRY01000006.1:0-9594 GCA_020718465.1 Anaeromyxobacter dehalogenans
TATCTAAAATTTAATAATTTCAAACTCCTGTAGTTTACCAAAAATCTCCTCAATTGGAAATCCAACAACATTAGAGTAGCTTCCATGAATCTCCTTTATCATAAAAGAGGCTGCTCCTTGAATACCATATCCTCCTGCTTTGTCAGAATATTCATTTAAAAATATATAAAAATCAACCTCTGATTCTGATAAATTTTTAAAAAGTATATCAGTTTTTACAAAGTTGTAGTAGTCTATTTTGTAAAATTCTGAAAAAATATGAAATCCAGTTATAACTTGATGCCATCTATTTGATAGCTTTCTTAAAAACTCTTTTGCCTTAGTTGGTGATTCTGGTTTTTGAAATATTGTATCTCCAATAAGAACAACTGTATCAGCAGTTAATGTTACAAAATGATTTAAAGAGTCTAAATAGTTTTCTCTTGTGTTGTTTTCATCTTTTTTTATACTGTTTTTGTGTAGATTTTTAAAAAAATCGGAGTTTTCATCTTTGTTATTTTCTTCTAAAAAATCACTATTTTTTTCTTTTTGTTCTAAAAAATCATAAGAAATATTCCTTTTAGTTTGACTCAGAATGATAGAGTTTGCAGATTCTGTTTTTAAATGTATAACTCTATAAAGATAATCTAAAGGTTTTTCATCTTTTAAATCACTCTCATCAATATTTGAAACAACAACATCATAATTAATTCCCAAAATATTAAAATACTCCTTTCTTCTTGGAGATTGTGATCCTAAATATAACTTTTTTACTGTTTGCATAAAAAAAACCTCTCTATTGCCATAAGTAGTATTTTTGCATGGTCAAAAGCAATTCCATCTGATTTAATTATATTATAATCCTCTTTAAACCCAAAATTTATAGATGTTATTCCTTTCTCTATCTCTGCTGATAATATTATATCACCATTTATTAGAGTTAGAGTAATTTTTTCATATCTTTTATTTGGAGTTGATATCTCTTTAGTAATGTTTTCTCTTTTAAGAGATATTTTGAATGTTTTTGAGTCTATAGCATCATCACCAAACTGGAGTGATAGATTTTTTTTATCAACTAATCCTAAAAAAGAGCATGATATAATCCAACCACGAGGATCACGTTTGGGTTCACTAAATAGTTGTAGTTGAGATAGTTGAATATCTTTTAAACCAGCCTCTTCCTGAAGCTCTCTATATGCTGCTTCCTCAACAGATTCATTTGGTTTCACAAAACCTCCTGGTAAAGCCCAACTATTCATAAATGGATGCTCTCCACGTTTTATCATAACAACTAAAAGTGAATTATTTAAATCTTTAGCTAAAGTATCAACTAAAATTGTAACAATATCAACAGCTAATGATGGTCTTTCATACTCTTTTATATTATAAACTTTTAAAAACTCTAACTCACCATCATCAGATGTTATTTTACTTTTTTCATAAAGCTCTAATAACTCTTTTTTAGACCTATCAGAGTAAAAAAGTGGAATAACCCCATTTATATAATCAGAACCACGAGATGTTAAATATATTCGATTCTCTTTTATCTCCATTAAACTATTTTCTACAAGATAATCAACCTCATTTTTAAAATGCTCTAAAAATGAGACATTAAATCTTTTTTGAAAAGCATCTAAATCAACAAATCCAAAATAGAAAGCAACAGATATCATTTTTGCAATAGTTTCACCCTCATCTAAAGCATAAATATCCTGAATAGGAAAAATATTGTTCTCTATTTTCTCTTTATATTTAAAAAGCTGTTTGGATGCTGCACCATCATTATATGAAAGATAGTTAACTCCAAAAGATTGAGCTCCTAATCCTAATCCTAAATATGGAACACCATAAATCACACGTTTTGTTAAATAGTCACTTGTTCCATAATCATTTTTAACTTTACTAAATGTATTTTTACCAGGATTAGCCTCATATCCTGCTTCAAGTAGAAGTTTATAGGCTAATCTATATTGAGTAATTGCTTTATAAAGTGAGACACCTCCAGCCTCTTTCTCTATTTTTGTTCCTTTATAACGATTTCGATAGAGTGTTATATATTCTGGTTTTAAAGCTACTGTATAATTTATAGTATTTTTAAAATCTTCATCATTTTGATGTAAAAAACCATACATTAAATCAACATTAAACATTGTATAACCAGCTTCTCTAATATTTTGAACAGCTTTTTCATAAATATGAGTTGTTCCTTCTCGTCCTAAATCGTTTAGAAGTTTTTCAGATATAGTTTGAATACCCATACTTATTCGTTTATAACCCATCCTATAAATTGCCTTTAATTTTTCTAACTCTTTTGCTGCAATAATTGGAGTTGTCTCAATACTAAAAATAACATCATCCATAAAGTTAAATGAGTTTTTAAGAGAGTCTGTTATTTTTTGAATATTTTCAATGGATAGTTTTGTTGGTGTTCCACCACCCATATCATATCCTACAATAGTTTTTTCTTGTAGGAGTGTTTTATACATTCCAATCTCTTTTAACAAAAGTAAAACATATTCACTCTCTAAAATATCATCACTACTCTCTAAAACAACATATTCACAAAATTTACATCTTGTTTTACAAAATGGAATATGAATATATAGACTTAATTTATCTGTTTTTGCCCACTCATTTTTTAAAAGATTCTCAAATTCACCCCTCTCTTTAACTTTAAAAGATTTGAATGATGTGGGAGTTAATGGATATGCTGTATTTGCATAGTGATGATACTGTAGTCCAGTTTGAAATATGTTTTGTAGTTCCATTTTTAACCTTTAATAATTAAATGTTAATTAATAACACTTTATCAAGATTTATATCAATATGTCAATAAAGCAATTTATTAAAATGGTAGTTCACTATTTTTTCTTTATTATAAATAATCTAAATTTTTTTCTTTATTATAAACAATTAAATCATTTTTTTTTTTAAAAATCTTACAATTTTGTAATATATGAACACCATTATGTCCATATTACCTATAGATTATTTTTCCCTTTTTGATAAAGATGTAACACTTATGTTTTATTAAAATTTTTAATGAAACTATTTTTTTTAGCAATAAATATAGTTTTTAGTTTTTTATATGTAAAAATCTATTTTATTATAGAAGGAGTTAATATGAATATATCTTCTATGAGAAGAGGAATTGAGACCCAAGAGGGACAAGCACTTATAATTGGTGCCCTAATGATGCTTCTTTTAGCATTTGGGGTTTTAATGTCTCTTAATATTGGAACAGCAGTAAAAGAGAAAATTAGAGCTCAAAATGTTTCCGATTCAGCAGCCTATACACTTGCTGTTATGGAAGCTCAAACTTTTAATATGATCTCATTTAGCAATCGAGTTCAAGCAGCTCAATACAATGCAATGATGACAATGCAGACTTATGCAACTTTACTAATTTTTGTTGAATCACTACTTGGAACTCTTTATGATATTCTTGCAACAATTGCATCTGCACTTTTTTGGATCTATGTTTATAATATAGGACCAACATTAGTAAAAATTGCAAATGGTTTTGGTAAGTTGGTTGAGGGATATCGAAGTTTACTTTATGGAAGTGTAAGTGGAGATCCAAGTGGAGGAGTAATAACTTTTATTGGAAAAGCAAAAAAATTTATGTGGAAAGCAAACTATGCTCAATATTTTGTAACACTTTTTCTTGGTGCCTCTATATGGTCCCATATCATACAACTTGCAACCAATACATCAAGTTTAATCAAAAGAAATGACTCAAGGGGTAATGCATATAATAGTGCAGAAGGCTTAGGTTCAGTAATAACTAAAATCCTTGTTGCTGGTCTTAATGCTTATGAGTATGTGATGACATTTGATAAGATAGCAGGTGGAATACCACCACTCCCTGCAAAATTACTTGATAGTGAAAAAGGGTTAAGACCTTTAGAAGAGATAAGTGATAAAAGAGAGGCAAGTAAATTAAAAGATTTCAATAACCCATACAAAAGACCTATTGAATCAAGAAAACGTCAAAAAATGATGGGAGAGATTGCAAACACAACTCGTGCTGAAAAATTCAATACAAGAAGAGGTTTTACTTTTGATACTAGTGATGTTATCAAAACAGACAAACTAAGTCTTTTTGAGATATCAATGAAGGGACAAACAAAAATTATTGGTAGAAGTGGAATCATTCAAAAAGCACAAGGAAGTACAAGTACAGGATTTAAACTTAATGTATTACCCAAAAAAGGAGATCAGTATGGTGTTGTTGAAGATATAAGACAAAGTGCTGATACTCACTCAAGATTTCCTTGGGGTGATGTTATGGCATCTGATCAATCGTTTCAATTATGGATAGGTTTTGGTATAAAAATAGGTCCTATTGATATTAGTTTCACACTTGGTGAAATGGGAGCTGGAGTTTACATTCTTTCTGATAATATGGGGGGAGAGTATTGGAGATGGAAAATGCCACGAGAAATTCTTGGTATTTGGGGTGATGAAAAAACTGATTTACAAATAAATCCTGAAGGTGGCGATTTCCATTTCAGAGTTCCAATTGCAATTTGGGATTTTTTAGGTTCAATAACAAAAACAGCAATTGAAACATGTAGAAATGGGCTTGATCTTGGAATTACAGGTGTTGGATGTAAAATATCAGGAACATCATCTCCAAATAATAGTGGTTGTGGTCCAAATTTAAGTGATGTTACACAACAATGTAAAGATAAATCAAACTTAGTGGAATGTAGTGGAATTCCTGAAAAATGTTGTAAAATTGAAGCAAAATTAAAACAGAAATTTAGGACACATGAGGCAATTTGTGGAGATAAAGCAGCTCAATACTACTTTGGTATTGCACCTTATTTAAAATTTAGACCAAATGATAGTAGGGCTAGCGATTTTAATCAACCATCAACTTGGATGATGGTAAATCTTCCAGGTGAATATGTATTTAAAGATAGAAATAATAAAGTTTATCCTTGGATGTTAAATGAGAATAAAAAAAGTACAGTTAATTTAACAGGAAAAGGGGCAAAAACTTTTGATTTAGATCCTCTTGTTGGAGATGATAAAAAAACATTCTCAACAAGTAGTCCTTTAGGAATTTTTCCTCCAGGAATAAATGTTATCTCAAGAGCAAGAGTATATTACCATAGACCAGGAAATTGGGTTGAACATCCAAACTTTTTTAATCCATTTTGGAGGGCTCAATTAGCACCAATTGCACAAAAATTATCCTTTTTAATTGATTCACTTGGAACAGGAAATAGTAATTCTAATGATAGTTCTTCAGGAAACGTTGGCGATTTGCCTGGTGGTTCAGATTTTGGTGGTTTTTTTGGTGATTTATCAAATATTTTACGTAATTTGCTATCTGATTTTGTGTTAAGGGTAATTTCTCACTAGGAGGCAGTATGTTAATGTTTTCATTTAAAAAAGGGGCTGCACTTGTTGAGTTTGCTATTGTAACAACAGTAATGATTCCAATTTTTATGTATAGTCAATATTTTAGTGAGGTTATGCATATTCAACATGTTGCAGATGAGGCTGGCTATTTTACTTCTTGGGAAATTACAGGATATCAATTAAGTGATTATAAACCAGGTGTATCTCTAAAAGATAAAAAAAATAGTGTTTTTTCACCAAATATGGCAGCTGCTCAAACCTCAATTAGGACAAGAGTATTAGATTTATACAAAAATTTTGATTCTGCAGATAAAACAAATGGTGGAGCAAGAACAATAATGATAACTCCACAAATTGGTCAATTAATGATTACCACTCAAGATGCAAAAATTATTGATTCACCATCAAAACCAAGTGCTGAAAGTGAATTAGGAAACTCAAACTCAGATGATTATGGTTTTATTGGTAGAATCCTTGGAAAATTAAATAGTGCTGTAACTTTTATTATGGAGGATTGGTTTGGGTTTAATGTTACAAATGCAGGTTTAATGGCTGAATTTTCAATAAATTATAAAGTTAATGATGCATTTAAAAACTCACAAAAATATCTATCAAAAGAGAATCAAGGTGGTTTTTTTAATAAAGATTTAGTTTCTGATGAGATGATATCTGGTCATGATTATAAAACTCTTACATTAGTTGTTATTTCTGATACTTGGTTGTTAAATGAAGGTGTAGCTGTTGATGTTAGATTTAAATCTCATGAAAATGCATATGTAAGTCAAGTTGAAAAAATGATGTGGTTTGGAGTTATAGATAATCTATTTTCAAGAATAGGAATAAATGATTTACAAGGAAAAATCAATAAATATCTATCAGGAACTGTTTTTGATTGGCCATTTACAGGTCATGTTATATCTGAAAATATAACAGGAGTGAGTAATGCAGCAACAATGAATTATGATGAAACAGATTTAGATCGTCCAAGTGGAAAAGATTTAGATCTTGATGAAAAAACAGAACAAAAAGAGTATCATGGAACTTCGCTATATTATACAGGTTATAAGGCTGGAAATTCCAATTCTGTTACAGAAGAGGATAGAATGTATCACAACACACTCAATAAAAGAAAGAATTTCTATCTTGGAAATGGTAAAAAAGAGTGTAACTACTTTGATGGCTGTGATTAATCTGAAATTCTATTAAAATCTCTCTTTTTTACTCTTAGAACTAAAGAAATTAATTACAAAACATCTGTTTTTAATAATGAATAATCTAATAAATTAATTATAAAATAAATTAATTATAAAATAAATTAAATTTATATAAAAGAAAATTTAATAAAAAATATTAATTTTTATATTCAAACTCTTGACAACACAAGAAAAATAACATATTCTTAATTGTATGATTTACGGGGTTTAGTATGGGGCTTGAGTTTTCAAAAAAATCTATAGACAAAATAAAAGAAACTCTTAGTAAATATCCTGAAAAAGAGGCTTCACTTCTACCTATTTTACATATAGCACAAGAGCAATTCTCATTTATTTCTCAAGATGTTATTGAGCTTGTTGCCTTAACACTTGATATTAATTCATCAAGAGTTAAAGAGGTTGCAACATTCTATACAATGTACAATAAAAAAAGTGTTGGAAAATACCATATTCAATTATGTAAAAATATTAGTTGCTCTTTACGTGGAAGTTCACAAATAAAAGAGCAACTTGAAAAAATCTTAAATATAAAAGTTGGTGAAACAACATCAGATGGAAAATTTACTCTTAATACTGTTGAGTGTTTAGGTGCTTGTGGAACTGCTCCAGTTATGCAAATTAATGATAAATATTATGAAAGTTTAACTCCTGAAAACCTAAAAGCAATCATTGATTCACTTAATTAAACAGGATAATAGATGAAAACTGAAAAAATTTTAACAAAATATTCTCATATAAAAGATTATCATAAAATTGATACCTATATCAAATATGATGGTTATAAATCTATTCAAAAAGTTTTTGAGTTGGGTCAAAAAGAGGTGATTGATACTCTTATAGCCTCACAATTAAGAGGACGTGGTGGTGCTGGTTTTTCAACTGGCATGAAGTGGTCATTTATTGTTAATAAACCATTTCCAAGATATCTTGCCATAAATGCTGATGAGGGTGAACCAGGAACATTCAAGGATCGTTCTATAATGAGAAATTCACCTCATCTTCTTTTAGAGGGTATTATTGTTGCCTGTTTAACATTAGAGATAGAGATTGCATATATCTATATTCGTGGTGAATTTGTTGAAGAGGCTAATATTTTAGAAAAAGCAATTGAAGAGGCAAGAGTTAAAGGTTTTATTGGTAAAGATGTTGCAAAAAGTGGAAAAAAAGTGGAGATTTGGGTTCATAGAGGAGCTGGAGCATATGTTTGTGGAGAAGAGACTGCTCTTATCAACTCAATTGAAGGAAAAAAAGGGCAACCACGACTAAAACCACCTTTTCCTGCTGAAGTTGGTATTTTTGGAAAACCAACTATTGTTAATAATGTTGAAACAATTGCAAATGTTCCATATATTTTAATGAATGGTGCTCAAAAATTTTTAGAGATTGGTATTCCAAAAAATGGTGGAACTCGCCTAATTGGTATATCAGGTCATGTAAATCAACCTGGAATTTATGAATTACCTATGGGATTCTCTTTTAAAGAGTCAATTTATAGTGTTGCAGGTGGAGTACTCAATGGTAAAAAATTGAAGGCTGTTATTCCTGGTGGTTCATCAACCCCAGTTTTACTACCTGAAGAGATAGAAAATTTGACACTTGATTTTGATTCAATTCAAGGTGCAGGTAGTATGATGGGTTCTGGAGGTATTATTGTTATATCAGAAGGAACTTGTATGGTAAAAACACTTCTAACATTAGAGGAGTTTTATGCTCATGAATCTTGTGGTCAATGCACTCCTTGTAGAGAGGGAGTTCCATGGATTCGAGATATTGTTGAACGAATTGAATTTGGTCATGGAAAAGAGAGGGATTTAGATAAAATTCTTTCGATTTGTGATAATATGATGGGAAATACAATTTGTGCTCTTGCAGATGCAGCTGCAATGCCAGCAAAAAGTTTTATTCAAAAATTTAAAAGTGAGTTTGAAGATCATATAAAAATGAAAAAATGTCCCTTTAATTTAAAAAATTAGAATAGGTGGAATAAAATGGGTGTTTATATTTTTTACCTCTTTGGAACAGGATTAATTGCAACATCAGTAGCAGCTCTTTTAATGAAAAATCCTGTTCATTCAGTTCTCTCTATTGTTACCTCTTTTTTCTTTTTAGCTGGAATATATGCTGGTTTATCAATGCAATTTTTGGCAGTTATTCAGATATTAGTTTATGCTGGAGCAATTATGGTGTTGTTTATATTTATCATAATGCTTTTTGATCTTCAAAAATCAGAATACTCAAAAGATAGGTTTTTGTGGAGAGATATAATTCCTCTTATTCTAATGATAATAACTGCATCTGGATTTATTGCAGCTATTGGTCGTTCTGAAGCGATAAAAACCTATGTTGTTAATGCCAAATTACCAACTAATTTTGGTTCTGTAAATGCTGTCTCTTTTGAGTTTTTTGGAACAGCAAATTCTGTTGGAAGATACTCATTTTTGTTTGAGATGATATCTGTTCTACTACTTTCAGCAATTGTTGGTGCTGTTGTTTTAGCAAAAAGAAAACTTTAAAATAGTTATTTTAGCTATTTTAATATAACCACTAATCTCCATATGAATAAAATTTTTATTCATTTTTTTAATGAATTGTGGGCTTTAATCCACTAAAAATAATAGATGATTTTACATTCTGTTTTTACTATTTTAGAGTGTTATTTAAAAACTATGATTTAAGGAGTCTATTTATGGTACCTCTATCCTCTTATATAATGTTGAGTACAATACTTTTTTTTATTGGCCTTACAGGGGTTTTAGTAAGAAGAAATATTATTATTATGATGGTATCTATTGAGATTATGTTAAATGCCTCAAATTTAGCTCTTGTTGCATTTAATAGATTTCGTTTTTATAACTCAAATGATGGAATGATTTTCTCTTTTTTAGTTATTGCGATTGCTGCAGCAGAGGTTGCAGTTGGTCTTGCTATTGTTATTGCAATATATAGAAAGAAAAAAACTGTTATGATTCAAGATTTGAGTGTTATGAAACATTAGAATCATTTATGTAAGATTTTATATAATTTA
>DYRY01000006.1:9694-22344 GCA_020718465.1 Anaeromyxobacter dehalogenans
TTAGAATCATTTATGTAAGATTTTATATAATTTAAAATCATTTTTTTATGATTTTAAGTAAAAACTTATATGTTTTTTATATTTTAACAAAAAGAGTAAAAAACTGTTTTTCTCTTTTTTTAAAATATTATAATTTTTAATACTATTGTTGATTAAAATATTTTCACATCTAGTTTTATGAGGTGAGATGGGTACTATAAAAATCTGGCTACCATATATTCTTCTATTTCCACTACTTGGAATGTTGATAAATGGGCTATTGGGTAACTATTTTAGTAAAAAATGGGTACATCGAGTTGCAATTGTTGGGGTATTAACACCATTTATAATAATGGTAACACTATTTTTCTCTCTTATCTCTCTTCCAGAGGAGAGTAGATCTGTTGTTGTACATCTTGCATCTTGGATTGAGGTTGGATATTTTAAAGTCTCCTTTTCACTTCTTTTAGATCAACTTTCTGCTATAATGGTTATGATTATAACAGGAATAGGAACATTAATACATATATACTCTATTGGTTATATGCATAAAGATAAATCTTACTCACGATATTTTGCATATCTGAATCTTTTTATTTTTGCAATGCTTATATTGGTTTTGGGTTCCAATATTTTGATGATGTTTATTGGTTGGGAAGGAGTTGGTTTAGCTTCTTATCTTCTTATTGGATTCTATTTTGAAGAGGATTCAAAAGCATCTGCAGGAAAAAAAGCCTTTATTACAAATAGAGTAGGTGATTTTGCTTTTTTGATTGGTATATTTATTCTTCTATTTATTGTTGGTTCTCTAGATTTTGACCAGCTTAGAGAGGCATCAACAACTGGAGTAATAACAGGTGCAGTTGCAACTATTGTAACTCTTATGTTTTTTATTGGTGCAACAGGAAAATCGGCTCAAATTCCACTTTATGTATGGCTTCCAGATGCAATGGCAGGACCAACACCTGTTTCAGCATTAATACATGCTGCAACAATGGTCACAGCTGGAATATATATGATATCAAGATTGCATTTTCTATTTATACTATCTCCATTAACAATGAGTATTATTGCTATTATAGGAGTTTTAACAGCATTTTTTGCAGCAACAATTGCACTTGTTCAAACAGATATTAAAAAAGTGTTGGCATATTCAACTGTTAGTCAACTTGGTTATATGTTTTTAGCAGTTGGGGTTGGGGCTTTTCCAGTTGCAATGCTTCATCTTATGACTCATGCTTTTTTTAAAGCAACCCTATTTCTTGGTGCAGGTTCTGTTATTCATGCAATGAGTGGAGAGCAGGATATAATGAATATGGGAGGACTTAAAGATAAAATTAAAACAACTCATAAAACATTTTTAATTGCAACAATTGCAATAACAGGAGTTTTTCCTTTATCTGGTTTTATATCAAAAGATGAGATATTATGGAGAGCTTTTGCAAGTGGAAATGGAATTATATCAAATTTACCAATAATTTTATGGATTTTTGGAATTATTACTGCAATGTTAACCTCTTTTTATATGTGGAGACTCTATTTCCTTGTTTTTCATAGTGGTCCAACAAGACATCAAGATGAGAGAGTGATTGCACATATTCATGAATCTCCACTCTCTATGAAATTGGCTTTATGGATTTTAGCTGGATTATCAATTATAGGGGGTTATATTGCACTTCCACATTTTATTGCTCATTCAGCACCAATTATTCACTCATTTCAAAATTGGCTTGAACCATATTTTTCAACATCAACAAAAGAGATAAAAATTCTTAACTCAACATCAATGGAGCTTATATTTCTATTTGTAAGTTGGGGATTAGCACTATTTTCATTTTTTTGGGCAAAAAGTTGGTATTTTAGAGAAAAATCAATCACATCAACAATGTGGGCAAACTCATTTAAAACTCCATACAATATTCTTCAAAAAAAATACTATGTTGATGAGGCATATTACTGGTTAATTGATGTTTTTGTTATAAAATTTTCACATAAAATTTTATGGAGAACTGTTGATTTTGTTTTAATTGATGGAATTATTGTTCGTGGTATTTTAGGATGGGGAACATATATAACTGGTAGAGTTTTATCTATTTTTCAAAATGGAAATATTCAATTCTACCTATTAACAATGGTTGCAACAATTATGGCTATTTTTTACTGGATGATTTGGTAGGGGTTTAACATGTTCGATTTGTTGAGTTTGGTTGTTTTTTTCCCCCTTTTGGGTGTGCTTTTTATGTTTTTTATCCCAAAAGAGAACCATCAGGTTTTAAGAAACAGCACACTTTTTATAACAGTTCTCCACTTTATCTTTACACTTATTCTTCTGCTTAGATTTCAGGAGGGGAATCCCTATTATCAATTTGAGATTAATAAAACTTGGATTCCATCACTTGGAATATCCTATCATATTGCTGTTGATGGTATATCGATTTTTCTTGTTGTAATGGCATCATTTTTAATGCCAATTGTTATACTTTCATCATATAAGGCTATCAAATCAAGAGTAAGAGAGTATATGATTTTTATGCTTATTCTTGAAACAGCAATGATTGGAGCATTAGTATCATTAGATTTTATCCTCTTCTATCTATTTTGGGAGATGATGTTAATTCCAATGTATTTTATTATTGGTATATTTGGTGGAGATGATAGAGTATATGCAACAGTAAAATTTTTTATATATACAATGGCAGGCTCTGTTTTTATGCTTGTTGCAATAATCTATCTATATTTTGCTTCTGGTGGAGTTTCATTTGATTTAAACTATATTTTAGCCAATTTTAATGGCTCTTCAACTACTCAAGGGGTTTTATTTTTAGCTTTCTTTGTGGCTTTTGCAATTAAAGTTCCAATGTTTCCTTTTCACACTTGGTTACCTGATGCCCATGTTCAGGCTCCGACAGGTGGTTCTGTTATTCTTGCAGCAGTTTTATTAAAAATGGGGACTTATGGATTTATAAGATTCGCGATTCCACTATTTCCTGATGTAGCATATAAATATGCCTTTTGGATTGGACTTTTTGCAGTTATTGGGATAATTTATGGTGCATTAGTTGCAATGGTTCAAAAAGATGTCAAAAAACTTGTTGCCTACTCATCTGTGAGTCATTTAGGTTTTGTTGTATTAGGGATTTTTGCGTTTACATCACTATCTGTAACAGGTGCAATATATCAGATGTTAAATCATGGAGTATCAACAGGTCTTTTATTTCTTTTAGTTGGCATTTTGTATGAAAGAAGACATACCAAACAAATTGCTGATTTTGGTGGATTGTCATCAATTATTCCTAAATTTGCACTATTTTTTATGATTGCTCTTTTATCATCAATTGCACTACCATTAACTAATGGTTTTGTTGGAGAGTTTCTTATTTTATCTGGAAGTTTCTCCTCTGCTTGGCTAAAAAATGGTCAAGTTTTAACAATTATAGCAACATCTGGAGTTATTTTAGGTGCTGGATATATGCTTTGGATGTATCAACGAGTTATGTTTGGAGCAATCAAACATGAAGAGAATAAAAATATAAAAGATTTATCATTTAGAGAGTTTACCTATTTAACTCCTCTGATAGTTCTTGTTTTTGTAATGGGAATTTTTCCTAACTACTTTTTAAACAGAATTGAACCAAGTGTAAATCACTATTTATCATCTTTTTATGAAAAAAATGGTAAAAAACTATCAATAAAGAAAAAAACAGAACAAAAAAATAAAGAATCTAATTTACTTTTTGAAAAAAATAAAGAGTCTAATTTGGTTTTTTATGAAAAAAATAAAGAATTTAATGGAGTTATAGAGTGAACATGATAGATAATATTTCAATAAGCCACTTTTTAAAAGAGATGATCTATCTCATCCCACTACTAATTTTGATACTCTCTTCACTAGTTATACTATTAGTTGATGTTTTTTCAGAGTCATCAAATAAAAGATATCTTGCTCCTTTAACATCTCTTTTTTTGGTATTCGCATTAGGGGCTGTTTCTTGGGTATATAATATTGTCCCTAAATCAGGAACAAAAATATTATATAATATGGTTTATGTTGACCAGTTCTCACTTGTAATCTCTGGAATGTTAATAGTTTCAGCAATTATAACTGTTTGGCTCTCATCAGATTATCTTGAGAGATATGAGATTGCAATTGGTGAGTTTTACTCTCTTCTATTAATATCATTAACAGGAATGATATTAATGGTTTCAACAACAAATTTTTTCACAATGTTTATTGCACTTGAACTTTTTTCAATACCAATTTATGTTCTTACTGGATTTTTTAGAGTATATAGTCGCTCTATTGAATCATCAATAAAATATTTTATATCTGGAAGTGTTGCAAGTGCAATAATGTTATATGGTATAACTCTTTTTTATGGTATTTTTGGAACAGTTGAATTTACTGAAATTGAGAGATATATTTACAATAATTATAACTCTGTTGCTCATATAGTCAAAGTTGAACCACTATTAATATTGGGAGTTGTATTAGTTATGGCTGGTTTTTTGTTTAAAACTGCAATTATCCCATTTCATATGTGGACACCAGATGTTTATGAGGGGGCTCCAACAACTGTAACAGGATTTATGGGGTTTGCAGTTAAAACAACCGCTTTCGCAGCATTTTTTAGAGTTGTTGTCTCAATATTTAATACCCCATCACTTGTATATTCAGAAAATGGAACAATCTCTTCATCATCTTGGGTTAATGTTATATATGTTTTAATAATAATTACATTAGTTGTTTCAAATCTTATTGCAATGTCTCAAAGAAATGTTAAACGTATGTTAGCATACTCATCAATCTCTCATGCAGCCTATTTAATGATTGCACTATTAACATTTTCACTATCAAAAACTAAAGATAGTTATGCTTCATTTCTGTTCTATCTATTGACTTATCTTTTTGCATCAGTTGGAGCTTTTGCTGTTTTATCCATATTTGAAAAGAGTGGTTCTAATGCTGTAAATCTTGAGGATTTAAATGGTGCATCTAAAAAAAGCCCATTTTTAGCAACATCAATGTTAATATTTATATTTTCAATGGCAGGAATTCCTCTATTTGGAGGGTTTTTTGGAAAATTTTATCTACTAAAATCAGCATTTGTTGATGCAGGATTGATAGCTCTTGTGTTAGTTGCAGTTATAACATCTGTCATTGCTATTTTTTACTATTTAAGAGTTCTTGTTTTTATGTTTATGAAAGAGGATAGTTCAAATGGTAATAGTGAATCAATAAATATACCATTTTTAGGAAAATTGGCTATTGGATTATCAGCATTTATGGTTGTTGTTTTAGGTATTTTACCAGATAGTTTTATCCAATTTATGGGAAAAACAATCTCTGTCTTCTTTCTAAAATAGTTTTTATGAGGTGATAGGATGTTTAAAATAGTTATTATGTCAACAACAGAAACATTATCAAAAAATCTTGATTTAACTGCAACATATCTTCCAATTGTGATGATGATTGCAGTTGCATTAACTGTTGCTTTTGGTATGCTTGCATTATCAATATTTGCAGGACCAAAATATCCAAGTAAAGCAAAAGATTACCCTTTTGAATGTGGTTGGCTTTTAGATTCAAAAGATACAAAAAGAAAACACTCTATAAAATTCTATATGGTTGCAATTATGTTTCTAATTTTTGATCTTGAGATTGTATTTATGTATCCATGGGCAATAACATTTAGGCAAATTGGATTGGTCTCTTTGGTTGAGATGTTTATTTTTATAGGTATTTTAGTTGTTGGTTATATATATATTTGGAAAAAAGGGGTTTTAGAGTGGGTTTGATATGTTTTTAACTATTAAAAACTGTTGTTTTTTCTTTAATAAAAAGATTTATTTTTTTTATTAAAGAAATAGATTTATTTTTTACTTTAAAAACAGATTTATGTTTTTTTTATTTTACTTTAGAAACAGATAAGAGGTTTTAAATGGTTGAAAATAGTGGTAATATAGAGAACATTTTGGGTGAATCTGTTGTTCTTACTCGTAAAGATAAACTGCTTAATTGGGCTAGAAAATGGTCACTATTTCAGTATCCATTTGTTACAGCATGTTGTGGAATGGAGTTTATGTCTGTTTATGGCTCTCATTATGATGCATCCCGTTTTGGTGCAGAGTATCCAAGATTTTCACCACGTCAAGCTGACTTACTATTTGTTGTAGGCACAATATCTCACAAACAGATGCCAATTTTAAAAAATGTATATGATCAAATGTCTGACCCTAAATGGGTTATAGCTTTTGGGGCTTGTGCAAGTACTGGAGGGTTTTATAATAATTATGCAACAGTTCAAGGGATTGATACTGTTATTCCTGTTGATGTTTATATTCCTGGTTGCCCTCCAAGACCAGAGGCTATTATGGATGCAATAATAAAACTTCAAGATAAAATTGCAAAAACAAAATATGAAAATAGAGAGAGTGTAAGTGATTTGAAGGGGGAGGAGAATGAGTAAACAGATTTTAGAAAAAATTTTAAAAAAATTTCCCTCTGATATTGTTAGCTCTCACTCAATGTTTGGAAATGAGACAGTTGAGATAAAAAAAGAGAGTTTTTATAAACTTATTGAGTTTTTAAAAGATAGTAGACAGTTTGAAATTGATATGCTTGTTGATATAACCTGTGTTGATTATCCATACCAATCAAACCGTTTTATGATGGTTTATCATCTCTACTCAACAACATTAAAACATAGAGTAAGAGTTAAAACTGCATTACTAGAAGAGAATCCAACAATTGAATCAATTGTTCCTCTTTGGGAATCAGCAAATTGGTTGGAAAGAGAGGTTTTTGATATGTTTGGAGTGATTTTTAAAAACCATCCAAATTTAAAAAGAATATTATTATATGACTCATTTAAAGGATATCCTTTACGAAAAGATTATCCAATTACTCAAAGACAACCAATTGTTGGACCTTTGAACTAAAAACTCTTTTTTTGTTAAAAATAAAGAGTAAGATTTTATTGAAAGTAAAGAGTAAGATTTTATTGAAAGATATAATAGGCTCATTTTAGGAGAGTTTATGAGTGATGAAAATAGTAGAACATTAATGGATGCTGGTGATTTAGAAAGCAGCAGTATGCATATAAATTTAGGTCCATCACACCCAGCAATGCATGGGGTTGTTAGAATTACTCTTGATGTTGATGGTGAAAAAGTTCTAAGTAGTGAGCTTGAAATTGGATATCTTCATAGAGGATTTGAAAAATCGGCTGAAAATAAAAGATATACACAGATTTTCCCCTATACAGATAGATTAAACTATGTTTCACCACTTCTTAATAATTTTGGATTTGCACTTGCAGTTGAAAAATTATTGGGAATTGAGGCTCCACGAAGAACACAATTTATACGAGTTATTCTTGGTGAAATATCAAGAATAACAGACCATTTGACTTGTAATGGTGCTGTAATGATGGAATTAGGTGGATTCACCCCTTTTCTTTATGCTATTAAAGCAAGAGAGAGATTGTATAAAATAATTGAAAAAGTAACTGGTGCAAGATTAACTGTTAACTACTCAAGAGTTGGTGGTTTAAGAGGTGATTTACCTGAAAATTTTAGAGAAGAGCTTCTTGCAATTTTAAAAGAGGTCGAAGAGGATCTAAAAGATATTGATACTCTTGTGACAAGAAACAGAATATTTATGGATAGACTTGTTGGAATTGGAGTTATTACAAAAGCAGATTGTATAAAATGGGGTATAACAGGTCCTGTTGCTAGAGCATCTGGTTTTGATTATGACATCAGAAGAGATCATCCATATTTTGTGTATGATGAGTTAGATTTTGATGTTCCAATTGGGGTAAATGGTGACAATTATGATAGATTTTTAGTAAGGGCTGAAGAGATAAATCAATCTATAAAAATTATAAAACAGGCTCTTGATTTGCTTCCGAATGGTCCAATTCAAGTTTCAGACCCAAGAATTGTTATGCCAGATAAAACAAAAATATACAATACAATTGAATCCATGACTGCAAATTTTAAACTAACAATTGATGGTATAAAAGTTCCTGCTGGGGAGATATACTCTTTCACAGAGGCAGGAAATGGTGAATTAGGATTTTATATTGTTTCTGATGGAACTGGCTATCCATATAGAGTTAGAGTTAGACCACCATGTTTTTTTAATACACAGGCATTACCAAATATGATTAATGGTGGAACTATTGGAGATATTGTTCCAACATTTGGAAGTATAAATATGATTGCTGGTGAGTTAGATAGATAGTTAAGGGGAAAAAATGCCAACTATAAAAATTGATGGAAAAGAGATAGTTGTTGAATCAAATACAACTATTATAGAGGCAGCTAAAAAACTTGGTATAGATATACCTGTTTTTTGTTATCATGAGGGGCTATCTATTGCTGCAAACTGTAGAATGTGTTTAGTTGAGGTTGAGGTTAATGGAAGAAAGTTCAATAAACCACTTCCAGCATGTCACACAATTGTTTCTGAAGGAATGTCGGTTTTAACTGACACACCAAAAGTAAAAAAAACAAGAGAGGGTGTTTTAGAGTTTCTATTTTTAAATCATCCAATTGATTGTCCAATTTGCGATCAAGCAGGAGAGTGTTATCTTCAAGATCACTATATGGCACATGGTGGTTATGAATCCCGCTTAGATACTGAAAAAGTTAGAAAAAATAAAGCAGTTCCTATTGGAGAGTATGTTATTCTTGATAGTGAAAGGTGTGTTTTGTGTTCAAGATGTGTTCGTTTTACAAAAGAGATATCAAAAACAGAGGAGTTAGGAATATTTAATAGAGGAAACCACTCAGAGATAGGGGTAGTTACTGGGAAATCTCTTGATAATGAGTATTCACTTAATGTTGTTGATATCTGTCCTGTTGGTGCCTTAACATCACGAGATTTTAGATTTAAAAAAAGAGTTTGGTATCTTAAATCAACTCCATCAATCTGTAGTGGCTGTTCAATGGGTTGTAACTCTTTTGTTGAGTATGAAAATGGTATTATTTATAGAGTAAAACCACGAGAAAATAAAGATGTTAATGGTTGGTGGATGTGTAATGAAGGGAGACTTTTATACCATCAAATCAATAACAACAGATTAACAACAACTCTCACCAAGGGTTCTGAAATATCTCAGAAGGAGGCTTTATCCAAATTTGCAGATATTATAAAAAGTCATAAAAATAGTTCTGATAAGATAGGAGTTGTTTTATCTACCCATCTCTCAAATGAGAGTGCTTATGCAGTTAAAAGTTTTTTTAAAGACTATTTTGGAGTTAAATCTTTTTATATAAATAATAAAAAAGATGGAAAATCGGATGATTTTTTAATTAAAAAAGATAAAAATCCAAACAGAATAGGAGTATCCCTTATAATCGGAACAAATAGTATAGATAAAACATTAAAAGAGGCAGTAAAAAAACATGAAACACTTATTTTTTGGGGTGGAGAGATTTCATCTGAGTTTGATTCAATTGAATCAGATTTAAAAAAAGTTAAAAATATTATCCTTTTTGCAACAAATAAAAATATTTTAACAGATATTGCAGATATCTCTTTCCCTATAACATCAATAGTGCAAGAGAGAGGAACATTTATAAATGTTCAAAATAGATTACAACAGTTTTATCCAATTGAGAAACATCAAGCATTAACCTATAATCCAACAGATAAAGGTGTTGCACAAATTACATCAATAACACAGAGAATTTATACCCCAATTGAGTGGCTTGTTAATTTATCAAAAAAAATGGACTATAACTACTCTTTAGACTCTATTTTTAAAGTTTTTACTCAAATGAGAAAAGAGATTCCTCAATTTACTAATATTGAATATAAAGATATTGGATTGAATGGATTTTTATTAAAGGAAAAATAGATTTAAAATAAATCTATTTTTTATAATATTTTTGTTTTTATGAAAAAAATTTCTATTAGTTTTATATTAAACTATTTTGAAGGTGTGAAATGGTAGAATTAATAATATGGACCATTGTAAAAATTCTTTTCATACTTGGCTTTACAATGACTTTAGCAGGAGTTTTAACTGTTGTTGATAGGCGTGAAAGTAGTATGATTCAAGACCGTATTGGGCCAAATAGAGCAAATTTATCAGGGGATGTTTGGGATTTAAGCAAAAGATGGCGTTTTTTAGGGTTACTTCATCTTCTTGCTGATGGTATAAAAATGATTTTTAAAGAGGATTACTCTATAAAATCTGGAAATAGATGGATTCACACTTTTGCACCTGTATTAGCCTTTTTTCCTGGATTAGTTATTTTGAGTATAATCCCTTTTGGTGGTAATGTTACTCTTTTTGAATCCTCAACAAATCTTCAAATTGCCTCATTCAACTCTGGAATTTTATTGGCTTTTGCTTTCTCAAGTATTGCTGTTTATGGGATAACTCTTGCAGGCTGGTCATCTAATAATAAATTTTCACTTTTAGGTGGAGTTAGAGCAACATCACAAATGATATCTTATGAGGTTGTTCTTGGATTAACTCTAATGGGAATTTTTATGATATATGGAACTCTTGAACTAAATGCAATTGTTCAAGGACAACAGGCTTTAAAAGCAGATGGAACTCCAGACCTTATATTTGGATTTCTACCAAAATGGGGAATTTTTCTTCAGCCTTTGGCAATGCTTCTTTATGTTGCTGCTGCAACTGCAGAGACAAAAAGAGCCCCATTTGATGTTCCGGAGGCTGAATCAGAGCTTGTATCTGGATTTTTTACTGAATATGGAAGTATGAAAATGGGGATGTTTCTTTTTGCTGAATATGCAGAGGTTGTTATATTTTCAATGATATTTACAACACTATTTTTAGGTGGATACCATGTTCCATATCTTTATGACTCTGGTTTTATTTTTCCTTTTAATTGGGGTACAGTTAGTATGAATCCAACATTAATTGGTTTTATACAAATGTTTATGTTTTTATTAAAAACCCTTATTGTTGCTTGGGGACATCTTGTTATTCGCTGGACTCTTCCACGATTTCGTTATGATCAAATTTTAAAACTTGGTTGGAAAATGATACTACCACTTGCATTAGCAAATATTGTTGTAACTGCAATTATTTTATCAATTATTTAGGGGGTTTTATGGCTAAAAAAGGTATTGTTGTCTCAAAACATAAATATACCCTATCTGAAAAACTATACTATCCAGAGATATTTAAAGGGATGGGAGTCTCTATTCGTCACTTTTTTGCAAATATATTTAAAAAAAAATATACTGTCACTTTGCAATATCCAGAACAAAAAGAGAGTTATACAGAGAGATTTAGAGGGAAACATCGTTTAATGACAAGAGAGGATGGTTCTTTGAGATGTGTAGCCTGTATGATGTGTGCAACAGCCTGTCCTGCAGAGTGTATTTATATTGAAGCAGAGGATGTTGGAGACTCTCTTGTTGAAAAAAGGGCCAAATTATTTGTTATAGATGAATTAAGATGTATATTTTGTGGTTTATGTGTTGAGGCTTGTCCAACAGATGCCATAAGAATGGATACAGGGGAGCATGTTGAACCAGAGTATACAAGAGAGGCATTTATTTATGATAAGAAAAAACTACTTCAAAAAACAGGTCGTTCTGTAGCTATTCAGGGTGGAGACTCAGATTATATTCATAAAAACTGATATATTTAAATTTTTATATAGATTATTGAATTTTTCTTTGAAGATTTAATCAAAATATTATAATATTTTGATTAGGAGTTTTATTAATTTTACAAATCCATTTATTTTAAATAGTTTTGTGATTTTAAATTGGGAGGTAGGATGAAACAGGATTTATTAACATATTTTTTTAATTGTGTGAGCAGACAGGCAATGTTTTTTCCAGCATATCAACCAGTTGTTGCAAAACTGATTCAAAATGGGATTTTATGGGACTGTTTTAGAGTCTCTCTTCCATATAAAACTGATAAAAGTTTTAAACCAAAAAATTTTAAAAGAGTCTCTTGGAATCCATACCACAAAATGATATTTGTTGAGAATAAACCAGCTTTTCTACAAAAAGTTGATTATCTATCTGGTCTTGGTTGTTTAGTTGGATACTATCCAGAGTTTTTTCCACAATCTTTTTAAAACTATTTTTTATCAGTTATTTTAGGTAAAACTATTTTAACATTTTGTGGATTTCTTCTAAAAAGAATAATTGTTTTTCCCAAAATAGATACAACATCTGCTTTTAATTGCTCTGCAATATCAGTTGCCAAATCTTTTATTGTAAAACCATCCTCAATATCAAAAACTTTTATTTTAACAAGTTCATGAGCCTTAAGGTATGATGAGATGCCATCAATAAGAGTATCTGTAACCCCATTTTTTCCTATTTGAAACTTAGATTTTTCCTGATGAGCTATTGCTTTTAAAAAAGCCACCTGTTTTGATGTTAACACTTATCCTCCAAAAGAATGGAATTAAAAAATTCCAAAAAAAAAAGCCCCTTTCGGGGCTTATAGTGGATGCAGAGGGAGGATTTGAACCTCCGACCTTCGGGTTATGAGCCCGACGAGCTACCAAGCTGCTCTACCCTGCGAATGTGAATATAGTATAAATGTATTTGGATGTCAAGTGTTTTTTTTATTATTTTTATTTTTATTTTTTTTAATATTTTGTGTACAAAAAATGTGGAAAAAAGTGATGAAAAAACAGTTGGATTAAGTAAC
>DYRY01000006.1:22444-35519 GCA_020718465.1 Anaeromyxobacter dehalogenans
AACAATATCTAAATATAGCAAAGATATTAAACATTGCTATGAAGATATATCAAAAAATTATAGTAATTTTAAAGGAAATTTTATTATTGAGATTATTATACAAAAAGATGGTTTAGTTAGTTCTGTTGAGGTTGTCCAATTAAACAGTTTATTATAAAATATCCATTCTCTTTTGGTAAAAAATAGGTAATTTAAAAAGTTTTTAATTTAATTATAAAAAACTTGATTTTTTATAAAAAAAGGTAGATTCTAAAAGGGTGTCTTTTGGTATTAATCTAGGATATATATGGTTTTATTAGATGATTTTTCTGCTATTTTCCAAAAATATAGCCTCACATCAGATGAGGAGATATTATGTTCTATTTTTAGTAAAAAATTTTTAAACTCTGAGTCTCTAATGCCATACTATGAAGAGCTTGATAAAACAGAGTTTTTACCAAAAGGGGCTGATATAGAGCTTCATGTTAAATACCTTTCTCTTCTTTTTTCTAATCAGAGGGATGAGTATATTCAATTTCATAAAACAATTGCCCGTTTTCATCTTCATCCAGCAGAACATATTGGAGCTATCTACTCTTATCGAGAGTTATTATTAGACATATTCACTCCATTTTGGTTAGAGAAAGAGCTTCCAATCTTTATGAAACTACTAAGAAAAAAATCTATTCTTGATATATCTCTTTTCTCTTCTATTTTATACTCACTTCAACAAAAATATATTATTGATGCATCAAGAGTTGATATATTAACATCTCTTCCAAATAAACGGGGTTTACTTTTTAAAATGGCAGAATTATTAGAGGCTCAAAAACCATTCTCTATTGCTATATTTGATATTAAAAAATTTACATATTTAAAAGAGCAATTGGGATTTACAAATGGTGATTACCTTTTAAAATTGATGAAAGAGCGAATTATTAATGAGCTTAAAAGTGGTGAGTTTTTATCAAGAAGTGGTTTTGATGAGTTTACAATTCTTTTTCCTGGTGATTTTACTGAAAAAGATTTAATAGATAAAATAGATAGTGTGCTAGAGTTATTTGTTGAACCAATAGTTTTTAGCCAAGATGAAATTAAAATAAAATTTAATGTTGGAGTATCAAAATTTCCATTAGATGGTTCTACTGCAGATACTCTACTTGATAATGCACTTGTTGCTCTTTATGTTGCAAAAAGACAGAAAAAGACACCAATTTTTTATACAAAAATAGTTCATCAACAGATGAATCAAACATTAACACTTAAAAATAGTTTAAAAAAAGCTATAAAACGTGGAGAGTTTGTTTTATACTATCAACCCAAAATAGATATTAAAAATTTTTCAGTTACAGGGGCAGAGGCTTTAATAAGATGGAATCATCCGGAAAAAGGAATTCTTCTTCCAGGAGAGTTTATTCCAATGTTAGAGGAGACTGAATTAATTATTCCTGTTGGAGAGTGGGTTTTAAGAGAGGCTTGTCAACAGATAAAAAACTGGCTTGATAGTGGAATGAGTATCAAAATAGCAGTAAATATCTCTCCACTACAACTTCAACAAAATGATTTTGTTGAAACAGTTCTTGATATTGTTTATAGTTCAAAAATTCCTGCTGACTATCTTGAGTTGGAGATAACAGAGAATTTTTTAATCGAAAAGCTTGATGAAAACTTTAAAAAATTAATAGAACTAAAAAAACATGGAATAAATATATCAATTGATGATTTTGGAACTGGATACTCATCACTTGCATACCTAAAACAACTTCCAATAAATACACTAAAAATAGATTTAATGTTCATAAAAAACCTACCTGAAAACTATGAGGATAAAAAGATAACAGAAGCAATTGTCTCTCTTGCAAAACTTCTAAACTTAAAAACAATCTCAGAAGGTATTGAGTCTTGGGAACAACTTGACTACCTAAGAGAGATTCAGTGTACTGAAGGGCAGGGATTTTACTTTAGTAAGCCTATAAGTGGAGGTGATTTTGCAGATTTTTATAAGACATTAGAGTATGTAAAATCAGAATTACCAATAAAATGAATTTAAAATTGAATAAAAACATTATCAAATTGTCTAAGGTATTGTACTTTGGGAGGATTTTATGAGAACTCTATCTATTTTTATTGTATTTTTACTCTCTATTAACTTATTTGGTTTACAGATGGAGAGATTACAAAAAACTGAAGAAAAATTTCTTGAACTTATTAATCAAAAACATCAAGCAGGAAGCAAAGAGGATATTACAAGAAAAAACGAAATTAAAAAAGAGCTTGACTCTTTAATACATTATGATACATTCTCTAAAAACACTCTTGTTGGAAAAGACTCAAAAACAGGTAAAACATATTGGGAATCAATAACTTCAGAGCAACAAAAAGAGTTTAGAAGCCTTTTTAAAGAGTTGATTCAAGAGGCTTGGATTAAAGAACTTAAAAGTTTTAATAGTGACAAAGATAAAACTCTAAAAAAGGGTGAAGAGGGAAATATAACTTATAAAAATGAGAAAACAAAAGGAAATCTTTCAATGGTTTATACTATTGTTAAAACAAAAGATGAAATTAGTAATGTGGATTTTAGATTTACAGGAAACTATATTACTGATTTTATTATTGATGATTTATCTGTTACAAAAAGATATAGAAAATCTTTTACAAAACATATCCAACAAAAAGGTTTTGAATCTCTTTTAGAGAAAATGAGAACAAAACTAAAAGAGCTTAGAGATGAAAAATAGAGATATAAAAATCTTATGACTTGAATTTCTGTTTTTTACAAAAAGATAAAATCTTAAAAATATTTTCTTTATAAAAAGTAGAATTATTTATAATTTTTTATGTTATCTATTGTGTTTAACATATTTTGGAGACATTTTTATGATTTATACAATTATAGTACATCCAAAAATAAAAGAGGATGATCTTGAAAAAATAAAATCTATCATTATTGAAAAAGAGATATTAAAGAATTTAAATCCAATTATCCATGCAGAAATTCCATCAATAGAGATTGAGATAACATCTGAAGGAAATACAACTGAAAAAAAAAGGGAGTTTTTAAAATATCTATTATCATTAACATCAACAAATAGTTTTAAGATTTTTGATCCTCAACTTAATCAATTTATAAAAGATGGTGATGAAAATGAGATCATGAAAAGAATGGCCTATTTTCATGAATCATATATTCCAACAAACAAAATCCCTGATAACTATACTCAAAAATTTATTATTAGATTTTTTTTAATTGTAATTGCTATAATAATATTATACAATATTTTGCGTAGCTGTAATAGTTATTTGGTGGATGATGTACTGCCCAGAATGTAGAGATATTACCCTAAGAAAAATAGATAAATATGGGTTTTCCATTTTTTTATGCCCAAAGTGTGAGGGTATTGCAGTATTAAAAGAGGATTTAAAAAAACTTCTTCACCAAATAGATAGAGTAAATAAATCAACATCACAAAAGAAGGATACAAAAGTTGATTTTTTTCAATACACTAAACAGCCAATGCCTTTTCTTAGTTGTCCAAATTGTAGCTATAACCTATACAAAATAAAAGAGAGTTATTTAGAGCTTGATTACTGTTTAAATTGTGGTACTTTTTGGTTTGAAAGAGGTGAATTAAAACTTTTTGTAGAAAAAGTGAAATGGGGCAATAGTGTTGTTTTAGAGACACTACATACAGCAGATGATGCAATACTTCATCTTATATTCTCAATTTTTAAAAAAGAGATATAAAATTCAATTTAGAATAATTTTATTGTAAAATATAATTTTATTATTGTATTTTTTATGAAATTTAGTTAGATTTAATTTTTTATTGTCTGTTGTTTTATAGGATTTTATGAAACATATTTTTTTTACACTCTATCAAAGGCATAAAAAAGCCTACTCAAGAAAATGGTTTTTTATAAATCTAATACTTGCATTTGCTTTTTGGGAGTTTAGTATAAGATTTATGTTTACAACTGGACATTATGCAGAGTCTGTTCCATACACACCATCAGTTTATGATTTAATTTTGGATAATATTCCAACAATTGATATGAATTGGATATCAACTTATGGAATTGAGTGGGCAATTAAATTTACTTATCTCTATGCCCTTTTTGCTCTTCCTGCATATCTTCCATTTGTACTGAAAACGTTTGCAATGTTTAAAGTTTTTAGAGGATTTTTTATATCTATTTTACATTTAGGACCACCATTTGATATGATTCCAGATGGTTTTGATAATGCTTTTGCATCAAACTATCTAACAAAAGATCTATTTTTTTCTGGACATACAGGTTATATATTTTTGTCAGCTTTTATCTTTTGGTCAAATAAGCCAATGAGATATGGGTTTATTGCATTTGCAATATTTATTGGTGGAACAACTATTTTCATGCATGATCACTATACAATCGATTTTTTAGCAGCATTTCCAATAACATTTACAGTTTTTATGGTTTCAAAAACTGTATTCAAATCAGACTGGCTTATACATAGAGATCCAAATTATATTCCACCAAAGTTTTTATCGTTTAGTCCTACAAAAGGTAATAAGCCTTTTGAACATAATGTAATTTAATTATTTTTTACAATTACATCTTTTTTTAATAAAAAAATTAATTTAGTAGATTTTACTATTTTTAAAATTTTATTTAATTTGTTTGATAAATGATGTTTTTAATAGATTTCTTAAGGAGATTTACATGAAAAAACCGCTTGTTGTTGCTATTGCTGGTGGTAGTGGTTCTGGAAAGTCTACAGTTGCTACAAAAGTTCTTGAGCGTTTAGTTGGATTTCAAACAGCTGTTTTAGATCAAGACTCATACTACAAACATTATGAAACTCTCTCTTTTGAGCAAAGAAAAAATATAAATTTTGATCATCCAGATGCTTTTGATACAGATTTGATGTTAAAGCATCTTTTAGAGCTTGTTGATGGAAAAGATATTGTAAAACCTGTTTATGATTTTACAATATATAATAGAACATCAGAAACAATAAAAATCTCTCCTGCTCCTGTAATATTAATTGAAGGTATACTTATCTTTGAAAATGAGAATTTAAGAAAACACATGGATGTTAAAGTTTTTGTTGATGCTGATGATGATATACGTTTTATAAGACGTTTAACAAGAGATGTTAGGGAGAGAGGAAGAGAGATTGAAAATATTATTCATCAATACACACAACAAGTAAGACCAATGCATTTAACATTTGTTGAACCATCAAAAAGATATGCAGATATTATTATTCCAAGGGGTGGACATAATGATGTTGCAATAAATATGGTAATATCAGATATTCTTTTTAAGTTAAATCATTTAAAAGATATATCAAAAAACTAATTCAATATAATTTTCATAAAAGAGTTGTTGATTTAGTTTTAATTCTTTATTTTTTGTTTTTATAAAAAAATAAGAGATTTTTAATGAAAAATATAGAAATAGTAAAAAATGATTATAAGATTTTTATTTTTACAAAAATCTTAAAAACTCTCTTTATATTTATAATTTTTATTATCTCTTCATGTACTTCTCAAAAATTCATTATTAATAGTGAGAAAATCTCAAAAATTGAGATTTTTTATGTAGAAAATGATTTAATTTCAGTAACGAATACTCTTCTTTTTGATTCATTAGAAAAAATAGAGACAACCCACACAATAGATATTAAAAAATGTTTGATAAGAGGTCAGGCTTTCTCCAACATCAAAAAAATATTATCAAACAGAGTTTGTAATAGAGTTATTATAGAGTCACCCTATATCTCTTTAAAAAACTCAATAAATCTTGATGAAAATTATAATTTTTTAAAAAATTATGAGATTTTTATTATTGCAGATTCAATTGATGGTTCAAATATTCCATTATTAAATGCCTTTAAACTTTTAGAAAAATTTCCAAAATCTAAGATTTTAATTCCAATTATTGGTGATAGTTTCACTTTTTGGATACATAAAAATAGTTATTTAAATTTCATTTATTATAATAATAACACTATTTTTAAAACAAGAAGAGTATGTTTTAATAGTAAAATTTTTCAGATTTTTTTAGATAATAAATCTCTAAAAACTCCACCCTTTAATAAATATTTAAATTGCTTTGATAATATTTTAATTTCAGAAAAAAATTTTGAAGAGTCCCTTTTTTGGAGAAGATTTTTAAAAAATTACAAAATATTTATAGAAATATTTGAAAAAAAATCTCGAACTGATGGAGTTCTCTTTTGGGTTGAAAAAAGGGAACAAGAGAACCACTTTAAACATACATACTATAATAATATACTTGATTTTTTAAACAAAGAGTTATATAAATATGAACCATACTTAAAGAAGGAGCTATTATGGCAAACATCAACAAAGTAATTTTAATTGGTAGGGTTGGAAAGGACCCTGAAACAAGTTTTAGTGCAAATGGATCAACTCAAGTTACAAAATTCTCTTTAGCAACATCAGATTTCTACACAGATAAAAGTAATGAGAAAAAAGAGTCAACAGAGTGGCATAATATTGTTTTATGGAACAAACTCTCCGATATATACAAAGAGGTTATAAAAAAAGGGGCACTTCTTTTTGTTGAAGGAAAAATTAAAACAAATAAGTGGACAAATGCAGAAAATGTAACAATATATAGAACTGAGATTTGGGCAAATACCGTTCAAATTTTATCAAAAGTTGAGAGAACTCAATCATCTTCATCATCTGGGTTTCCAAAAGATGATGGAATTCCATCATTTGATGAATTTACATCAAATGATGATGATATCCCTTTTTAATGGAGAAAAAAATGGCTGAAATTAAATTTGAGATAAAAAAAAATCTAGGCTCTCTTGGGGAGTCATCAAAAGGTTGGAATAAAGAGCTTAATGTTATAAGTTGGAATGATAGAGCTTCCAAAGCTGATATTAGAGATTGGGATGAAACAAAAACAAAAATGGGGAAAGGGGTAACTCTTACTAAAAAAGAGCTTATTGAACTGAAAAAAATATTAAATGAGATAGATTTTGACACTCTTGAATTTGAGTAGTTAATATATTTTTATTTTAAAAAAATAGAAAAATATAAAATGAGTAAAAAAAAACTTGACAAATGATTAAATTTTTTGTATAAAGTTTTCACTTTGTAGATGGTTACATCACAAATAATCAAGAAATATAGGGGCGTCGTCAAGTGGTAAGACACTGGATTTTGATTCCAGCACTCGTAGGTTCGAATCCTGCCGCCCCTGTTTTTTTTGCCTTCCCGAGTGTGAGAGGAGATTAAAATGCTTAAAGTATATGAGAAAAAAGGATTAAAAAAAGGTTATAACCGTAAGCTTAAAGAGGAAAATCTCATCCCTGCGGTGGTTTATGGCGTTGGAATAGATAAAACAATTGCTGTGGAGTTAAATCCATCTGATTTTGTTAAGACTATTAACAATCCAAAACGTTATAACTCAACATTTGATGTTGAAATTACTAGATTAGATGGTAAAATAGAAATTAAAAGGGTTTTTTTAAAGAGTGTTCAAAAACATCCGTTTAAAGATGAGTATGTTCATTTGGATTTTTATGTTTATAATCCAACTGAAAAACATGTTTTTCAGGTTCCTTTTAAAACTATTGGTCGTGCAGAGGGTGTTATTGCTGGTGGTAAACTTAAAGTAGCACTTAAAAAAATCAAAATATCTGCAGTTCCTGATATGATTCCTGAAGAGTTTATCTGTGATATTACATCTCTTCAAAGAGGTGGAGTTATAAGAATTAGTGATCTTCAGTATCCAGAAGGTGTTATACCAATGTATTCAGCTTCTCAGGCACTTGTATCAGTTTCATCTCTTAAACTTGGACCTAATGGTGTTGAGAATAAAACAGAAGAGCTTGTTTTTGACTAAAAATATATACAGTATACTATTTGAGGGAGCCTTGTGCTCCCTTTTTTTATTTTTCAGGTTTTAAAATGAGAAAAGAGAGTATTGGTTTTTATGGAATTTTAGACTATACACTTATGGATGCTTCTCAATTTTTTAAAACTGCTGAATTATATCTAAAAGCAGGTGTAAAATATATTGAAATAAAAGCCCCTCATGCACCTAAAAAAATAGTTTTTGATTTAGTTGAAAATATACTAACATTAAAAAATAACTACCAATTTAATCTATTTCTATATGGAAATGTTGATGTAGTAAAAATTTTAAATCTTGATGGAGTTCATATTGATAAAAATCATATAACCTTTGAAGATGTAAAAGAGTATATTCCAACTAAAAA
The DNA here is from genome assembly GCA_020718465.1 of Anaeromyxobacter dehalogenans. Lineage (GTDB taxonomy): Bacteria > UBP6 > JAFGXH01 > JAFGXH01 > JAFGXH01 > JAFGXH01. The sequence continues at coordinate 30,672 of DYRY01000006.1, forward strand.
AATAGGTGTAAGCTGTTACTCTTTTGAAGAGGCACAAAAGGCTTTTCTATCAGGGGCCGATTTTATAACAATGGGACCACTATTTGCATCAGAATCACTTCATATTGGTGAATATAATAGAGTATCATTAGATATATTAAAAAAATCTGTTGAGTTGATTGATATTCCAATTATTGCTTTTGGAGGTATAAATTTGGGTAATATCACAAAAGTTCTTGAAACAGGAGTTTCTGCAATAACATTAGCAAGTGATATTCTTAAAGATTCATCCCCTTTTGATAAAATAAAAAGTATTCTCTCTATTTTTGATGGAGAATATTGTGCTAAAAATATTGCTATATTAAATAACTCTGAAAATATTACAGAAAACACTATTAATTTTATTGAAAATAATTTCAAAAATATGTTTTGTTTTAAAAATTATTCACTTGAAAATATAGCAAATAGAGATATTAAAGCAAAAAATATCAAGCTTTTAATATCCTGTATTGATGAGAGTAAAATTGATTATTTACCAAAATTTGAGTCAATTATTAATGACCTAGATATAAAGTGGAATCAAGTTATAGTTTTAACAGATACAACAAGTATCTATTTTAAAGAAAAAACATCTGAAAAACGTTATCTTGCTGTTCTTGATGTTCGAGATCCTATCCAATTTAAAATATTAGACTTAGTTTTACAATCTGTAAGCAAGAAAAGTTAGTTTTATTAAATTTTCCTAATTTTACATATCCATACAACTCAAATAATAAAATATCTATCACTTTCAGTCTGTAAAACCTGCTGTTTGTGTTATAGTTTTATCTCTTGAAGAAAAATATAAAAGAAATAATAATAAAAGAAATAATAATAAATGAATAGGGTATTTTAATGCCCAAATAGAAGAATAATAAATTTTTATTGTGTAAATAGATGTTTAAATTGGTATTATTTGACTAGAATCCAACATAATAACCACCATTTTTTTCAGATATTTTTTTGAGAAAATTTACAGCATCTGTATTCTCCTCATTTCTGAACTCAGAGCCAACTCCAATTGTAAAAATCTTCTTACCATCCTTATTCATGTTTGTAATTTCAGAAACAAGAGTATCCATATTTTTTTTCTTAATATTGTCAGGGGTTCCATCACTATAAAGAAGAATTCCCTCTGCATCTTTATATGTCTCAAAGACATATTTCATTGTATCCATTGTTGGAGTTGCAAAATTTGCTTTTAAACAACTGATTTTTTTATAAAAATCATATTTAATGGCATCATCAGAAAGTTTTATTAATTTTTTGTTAAAAGAGCCATATTTATAACAGTTATCACTATTATCGTAAGCCTCTATTTTATTATCTCCATATTTTTTGCAATTCTCTGGAGTTTCATAAAGAGCTAAACACTCTTTTGTATTCTCTAAATTCTCAAATGATGGGAAAAATACAATATCAACCTCATGCTCTTTACTCATAGTTGCAATAACCATTTTTAATCCAGCTCGAACCTGATCCATCCGATTCTCTTTGTCAGGATTATTAATCATACTTCCAGATAAATCTACAACAAGAACAACTTTTTTAGGTATTTCAAATCCAATTTTATCATCTGCAACATCAGTTTTGCTTAAATTTGCAATAACTTTTTTCAAAATCTCTATTTTTGACTTTAAATCCTCAATCTCTGTCTCTAGTTTAGATTTCTCCTCATTTTTAGCGGTTTTTATCTCTTTCTCTTTTTTCTCAAGCTCCTCTTCACGTTTTTTAAGTTCATTTTCTTTTTGTTCAAGCTCTTTATCTTTTAATAAAGTATTTGCTCGATCTGTATAATTTTTTGCTTTTTCAACAAGAGATTTAACCTCTTTTGATAGATTCTCTTTATCTTTTTTTAAACTCTCAACCTCTTTATATAACTCATTTGCCTGTTTTGTAAGCTCTATTGCATTTTCAGTTAGTTTTAAAGGAGATTCATCCTCCTCTGCACCAATTTTTTGTGTTAATAGAACAATCATAACAATCATAACTGCACCTAAAGCACCTGTCATAACATCAAGCATTGAGAGATTGAAAATATTAACTTCTCTATCCCTTTTTTTCATGTTGCTCCTTTTTGTAAAATAGGGTGTTTATTATAAAACTGAAGATATAATCCCTTTTTTTTATAACAAAAATATTAACTGTTATGATTGCCATTTGAATTACCATCCGATTTAATTCGATTAATAAGATTTCTAAGAACATATTGTCCCGCATTATTAACCCCCTCCTCTTCTCCTTTTTGAACAACATGAAGAATAAAAACAAGAATTGCAGAGAGTGCAAGAGCAATTAAAGTTGTGTCAAATGCTAAACTTAATTCTGATGTAAGAATTTGAAAATGCTCTGTTTTATGAGCTCCAGTAAGTTTATCAATATCTAAACTACCAAGAGCTTGAGCAATTCCAAGAACAGTTCCAATAAATCCAAAAGTTGGGATAGCCCAAACAATATATTTACTCATGGAGTATTTAAGATCCAATCGATGTGTTTCAAGCTCTAAATTACTATTTAGAACTGAAAGTGTATCACTTACTGACTTGTTTTTTGTGTATTGATTAATACAAACATTAATTAAATCTGGTAAAAAAGCAGTTCCATTAGAGGCAGCTTTTTCAACTCTTGTTTTTACCTCATTAATCTCTGCATCTGTTGTAAAAACAGTTTTATCATCTGTTGGAAGAAAACCCATCTCCTCTAAAAAAACATTTTCTCTAAGAGTGCTTTTCCAACGAATCATCAATTGACCCATTCCAATAAAAAAGAACATGTGCATTATATTTTGTAGTGTTAAAGGGTATACAGAGATTGATGTTTCTCCTAAAAGGAGGTCACCAGCTCTTCCACCACCAATAAAAAGTGTCATAAGTGCAATAAATATAACACCAATAATAACTGATACCATTAATGCTATCCAATTGGCTTTTGTTGATTCTCTTCTCATAAATAGTCCTCTAAAAAATAAAAACCCATTCTATTAAAAAATAGCCATATTTTCAACATGTATTTCTATATTTTCTAGTTTTTTAATAATAAGGTAAAAAGGTAATTGATTTATTTTAAAAGAGAAAATACTGTTTATGTTATCTTTTTGTTTTGAAAGAGATGAGTTTTTATTGCTTATTTTATCACTATATTATATATTTTATGGTGCTTAACTCTTAATTGGAGTCTATATTTTGAAAATAGAGTCTATTTTTTCTGCTGTTGTATTAGCAGGGGGAAAATCATCCCGTTTTGGTAGTGATAAAATGGTTTATAAAATAAATGGAGTTCTACTTATTATGCATCCATTAAGTGTTATAAAAAATATATTTTCTAAAATATATATTAGTTCAAATAGTGAAAGATATTTAGAGTTTGGATATCCTATTATAAAAGATATCTATTCTGAATGTGGTCCACTTGGTGCAATTTACTCAACACTAAAAAATATAGAGACAGATTATCTTTTTGTTATTGCAGGTGATATGCCATCTATAACGGAGGATTTATGTGAACCTCTATTAGATGAAGAGTTTTTAAAGTATGATTTAGTTTTATATAAAACTCCCGATGGAGTTGAGCCTCTTTTTGGGTGGTATAGTAAAAATTTAGTTGATCTAATGAAAAATAGTTTAGAAAAAGGGGATTACTCAATGAAAAAATTCATATATAGTGTAGATAACTCATTTTTTATAAAAACAAATCATAGAAAAGTTTTCCAAAATATCAATAGGCTTATGGATATTTAGATTATAAAAGAGGATTTATATGTTTTATTGAGGAGATATGAAACTTTTTTGGTTTTACTACTAATTTGTTACTTTTTATGGCTGTTCATCAACAACAACAGGAACAGAGGAGAAAAACCATTTTTTATTGATTGGATTTTCTGATATTTCTAAATTATTTCTTTTTGGTTTTTTCTTCTCATTTTTCAAGCTTTTTATTTTTCCGCTAAGTAGTAATATTACTACAAACAGATTTAATTAAAAAATAGTTTGCATTAAATTATAAAAAAAATATAATTTGTTTTTAGTTTTGATTTTGGGGTACATTATATTTAAAATATTTTTATTAAAAAGTATAAAGGATTTTTAGTTGAAAAAAGAGAGAATTGATAACCTTTTAGTTTTAAAAGGATTTGCAGACACAAGAGTAAAAGCACAAGCATTAATAATTGCTGGTGATGTTTTTATAAAAACAGAAAAAGTTCAAAAATCATCAGAAAAATATCCATTAGATGCTGAAATTAATGTAAAAGAGAAAATTCCTTATGTTTCACGTGGAGCATATAAACTTCTTGGAGCAATTGATAGTTTTTTAATTGATGTAATAAATTATCGCTGTGTTGATATTGGGGCATCAACAGGTGGATTTACAGATGTTTTACTTCAAAAAGGAGCATCTTTTATTTATGCAATGGATGTTGGAACAAATCAACTTGACTATAAAATAAGAAACAATCCAAAAGTTCTCTCAATGGAGAATACAAATGCAAGAACATTTGATTTCTCAACATTAGAAAATATAGATTTTTATACAATGGATGTCTCATTTATATCATTAACCTTGATTATTCCTAGTTTTATTGATACAATGTTGCCTCAAGCTTCATGTGTTGCATTAATAAAACCTCAATTTGAGGTTGGAAAAGAGGTTGCGGATAGGTTTAAAGGGGTTATCTCAGATGAGAAAATCCAACAAGAGGTTGTTGATAAAATTGTTAATTTTATTAAAACTCTTGGAGGAAAGATTTTAGGAGTTATTCCATCTCCAATCTCTGGAGTTCATGGTAATCAGGAGTTTTTAATATATTTTAAAAAAAAGATTTAATTTACTTTT
>DYRY01000094.1 GCA_020718465.1 Anaeromyxobacter dehalogenans
ACATATTAGATAACAAATTTTATTTATTACTAAAAAATATCTAAACTCCCTTGAAATGATAAAAGTAATGTTTATAATATTGATTGTTATGATTTTTATAGGAGATTTTTTATGAATCGTGAGACTCAATCTTTTCAAGCCGAAACCAAGCAGTTGCTTGATTTAGTTATTAACTCAATATACACTCATAAAGAGATTTTTTTAAGAGAACTAATATCAAACGCATCTGATGCTATTGATAAACTACGTTTTTTATCTTTAACAAAATCGGAGTTACTTGGAGATGATGAGATATTTGAGATATCTATAAAAAGTGATGATGTTGCAAAAACATTAACTATCTCTGATAATGGAATTGGAATGAATCATGAAGATTTAATCCAAAATATTGGAACAATTGCCCGTTCTGGTTCTAAAAATTTTTTAAAACAGATTCAGGAAAATAGTGCTGCTGATTTAGAGCTTATTGGTCAATTTGGGGTTGGATTCTACTCTGCATTTATGGTAGCAGATAAAGTTACTATCACCACAAAAAAAGCAGGTGAAACAGAGGCTTTCAAATGGGAATCAGAGGGAACAGGAACATATACTATTGAACCAGCAACAAAAGAGGGACGTGGAACAGAGATAACACTCTACTTAAAGAAAAAAGAGGAAAATAGTGAAGAGGAGGATTGGGAAGATTATACAGAAAGCTATACTCTTCAAAATCTTGTTAAAAAATATTCCAATTTTATTAGATATCCTATTAAAATGGAGGTGGAACATACTGAATATCCTAAAAATGAGGATGGAAGTTATAAATATGATGGTGAACCCACTACAGAGAGAAAAGTAGAGAGAATTAATGCAACAAAACCAATTTGGTTAAAAGATAAAAAAGAGATTGAACAATCTGATTATAATGAGTTTTACAAAAGTGAATTTCATGATTGGGTAGATCCTCTTGAAACTATTCACTCAAAAGCAGAGGGAACTTTAGAGTATAGATTACTTCTATTTATACCTAAAAAAGCTCCATTCGATTTTAACTCAAATCAGTTTAAAAAAGGAGTTAAGTTATACTCTAAAAGTGTTTACATAATGGAGCGTTGTGAAACACTCATTCCTGATTACTATAAATTTGTAAAAGGGCTTGTTGAGTCTTCTGATTTTTCACTAAATCTATCCAGAGAGGTTTTACAACAAAACAGAGAGTTAAAAGTTATTGCTAAAAACATTGAGAAAAAAATTCATGACACCCTACTCTATATGCTTCAGAATGAGAGAGAGAAATATGAGGAGTTTTGGGGTGAGTTTGGAAAAAATATTAAATCAGGAATCTATAGTGATTTTCAGGCAAAAGATAAACTATCAGATTTACTAATATTTTTATCATCAAACGACTCAACAAAAAAAGTAACTCTTGATGAGTATGTTTCAAGAATGCCAGAGGGGCAAGAGTTTATACTTTATGCAACAGGAAAAGATATTCAATCAATTGAAAAAATGCCTCAAATGGAGTCTGTAAACGAGAAAGATTGGGAAGTTTTATATTTTGTTGAGAAAATTGATGAGTTTATTACAAATAATCTAACAGAATATAAAGGGAAAAAATTAAAATCAGTTAGTCATGGAGAGTTCTCTGTTGGAGAGTCTCAAGTTACAAAAGAGAGAGAGGAGGAGATGAAACCAGTTCTTGAGGCAATTAAAAATGCCCTTGAAGGAAAAGTTTCTGAAGTTAAACTAAGTAGTAGGCTTAAAAGTAGTCCTGTATGTTTAGTAAGCGGAAAAAATGGAATCTCTTTAAATATGGAGAAAGTTCTTAAAGATTATGACTCTTTTGTTCCAAAAGCAGATAGAGTTTTAGAGGTAAACCCAAATCATAAACTATTTGAAGTTATGAGTAAAATGAAAGATAGTGATGAGAGTCGCTTTAAAACTTACAGTAATCTTCTTTATAATCAGGCCTTAATATCTGAAGGAATTGTTCCAGAGGATGCAAATAGTTTTATCAATCAAATTTCAGAGTTAATGATTAATAACATTTCTGAGTAAAAATTTTACCATTTTTACAAATTAATTACAGATAGTATATTTTTTGTTAATAAAAGATAAGAACTCTTTATTTATTATATTTTTTGTTAATAAACAATAAGAAATCTGCCTTTATTATTATTAAATAGTATTTTTTTGCAACTCATAAAAAGGATAAAATTGATAACAGAGCATATAAAAAAAATTCTTGAGGATGAGGCCTTAAAAAGAAACTCTCAAAATGAGCTTTCAGAGGAGAAACCAGACCCATTATTAGTAGCAAAAGAGGCTCCAAATGATAAAATGGCCCTTTTTTGTGCCCTTTTTGCATATGGAAATGCTAAACAGATTTACAAATTTTTAAAAAAAATAGATCTTAATACTCTTGATTTTTCTGAATCAGATATTGTTGATTATGTAAATGTAAATAATCTATACTATCGATTTCAAAACAGTAGTGATATATCAAATTTTCTTATTTTGTTAAAAAAAATAGACTCTATTGAGGATATATTTTATCAAAACTATAAAAATAGTCACTCTATTTTTGATGGTATAGTTAAAACAATTGAATATTTTCAAAATCAACTAAAAAATAGTTCAGATGGGCTTCAATTTCTTATTGGAGTTCCAAAATATGATAAAAAAGAGGCATCTCCATATAAACGATGGAATCTTTTTCTTCGTTGGATGGTACGAAAGGATTTATTAGATTTAGGTTGGTGGAAAAATATTGATAAAAAAGATCTAATAATTCCTCTTGATACACATGTTTTTAGAACAGCTCAAAATTTAGGATGGCTAAAATCTAAAAGGGCAAACTTTCAGGCTGCTGAAGATATCACAAAGATACTAAAAGAGCTTGATCCTGAAGATCCTGTAAAATATGATATGGCAATCTATCGACTTGGTCAAGAGAGTTCAAATATTTTATATAGATAGTTTAATTGTTGGTTTCTATACAAATAATGCAGATAGTAATGAAATAAATAGTAGTTCATTAGAAAAAAATTTCATATAAAACTAAAAATATCTTTGCTTTAACTTTATTTTTGTTCTTGTTGAGTGATAATATTTTTAAAATATGTTCTAATTGAGCTTTTCATTGCAAAATCGTAGGCAGATTTACCATCTGGGGTTGCTTCAAGAATATCAGCACCATTTTCAACTAAAAACAAAATAGTCTCCATGTGTCCCTCTCTTGCAGCATACATTAAAGATGTTATACCCATTTTATTTTTTGTAGATATATCAGATCCATGTGAAAAAAGGTATCTAACAATTAAAATATGTCCCTCTTTTGCTGCAAGCATGAGTGGAGTTCTACCATACTCATCTTTTGAGTCTGGTTTTATTCCTAAAAATAGAGCATGTGCAACTATAGAAAGATGACCATTATGAGCCCCATAATGAAGAGCATTCATATTGTGATAGTCTGTTATATTAATATCACAACCACTATCTGCAAGTAAAAAAAAGATATCTTTTAAACCCTCAGAGGCTGCAATCATAAATGGACTATTTTTATGAAAGTTTGTTTTATTAATATCAGCACCATAATCTAAAATCATTTTTAGCACTTCAACATATCCACTTTTAATTGCAAGTATTAATGGAGTGTTTCCATAAATATCTGTATGAGATATATCTGCCCCCATATCAAGAAGTGTTTTTATAATCTCTTTATGACCATTTTGAGCAGCCCACATAAGTGGTGTTAATCTTTTACTACCTTCTGAATCAAATGGAATATTTTGTTTAAAAAAATATAAAAGAATATCTTTATGCCCCTCTGAAGCAGCATAATGAATTGGCATCTCTCCATAATCATCAAAAGTTTTAAAATTTGCTCCATGCTCTTTTAGAATCTCTAAAACCTCAATAGAACCAACAAAGGATGCCCAATGAGAAGGAGTCATTCCAAAGTGATCGACAGTATCTATATTACAACCATTTTTTATCAAAAAAATAGCACAATCAATATATTTATCTTTAATTGCTTGTATTATTGGTGTTTGACCTTGGTAATTTGGAGAATCAATAGATACACCTAGCTCTAAAAACAGTTTACAAAACTCTAAGTTTTTATGTTTTATACTCCAATGAAGAGATGTTCTTCCATTTTTATCTCTTATGTTTAAATCAGCACCATTTTTTATAAGTAAATTTATAATATCTGTATTTCTATTTAAAATTGCCCAAAATAAAGGGGAAACTCCATTATTATCTGAATGGTTTGGATTTGCATTATTAGTAAGTAAAATCTCTGCAAGTTCATAATTATTCTCTCTTATTGCATAAGAGAGTGGGGTTAATCCATGAACATTTTCAGATTCAATATTTGCTCCATTTTGAAGTAGATATTTTGTTGTCTCTCTATGCCCCTTTCTTACTGCATGAATTAGTGCACATCTCCCTTTTTTATCTTTAGTAGAAACTTTTGCTCCTCCATTTATAAGAATAATTACTCCCTCAAGAAATCCTTTTCTTGAAGCATAGATAAGTGATGTCCACCCTTCAGAATCTCCTGCTTCAAAATTAATATTATTTTTCGCACACTCTATAAATGTTTTCATAACTTCAGAGTTTGAATTTATAACACTAAACATAAAAGCAGTGATTCCCATAGAACTCTGTTTATTTATTTTTGCTTTAGCTTTTATTAATAATTTTGCAATATTATGATGTCCCTCTCTTGAGGCATACATAAGTGGAGTCATTCCATATTGATTAGCTCTATCAATATCAACCCCTTTTTTTATAAGATACTCAATAACATCAGAGTGTCCATTTTTAGTAGCAAAACTTATAGCATTTCTTCCATCTTGATCATAAGCATGAATATTACCACTTTTTTTTATAAGAATAAATTTTATCCCTTTAATATCACCTTGTGCTGCTGCTTTTAATAGTAGTCTATTTGAATTATCTTTATCCATAAAAACCAAAAAAATTCAATTTATAATATAATATAATATAATATATTAAAAAAAAATACTATATTTTTTCTCATTTTTATTAAAATTGAACTATATTACTTTTTTTTCAACAAAAAAAAAGAGATTTTAGATTTTATTTTTTTCAACAAAAAAAAAGATTTTATTTTTTTAACAAAAAAAAGATATTTCAGTTTTTTTTTAGAACAAACAAATAAGAGTATTTTTCTTTTATTTCTTATTTTAACTTAATTCTAGACAGCATTAATCCGAATATGTTATAATTATTTGGTTGTAGGATGGGGTTATGACCTTATTTAAAAAAATATCAATTAATAAAAAATTAACATTACTTATAGTGTTTTCTTTAATATCAATAACTTTTATAACATCTTTTTTCTATTTTTCAACACAAAATTTTGCAAAAGAGAAGGGTAAAGAGCAGATATCACTCTCTTTAAATGTGCTTAAAAATGAGATAGATCATTTTTTTATGCAATATATTGATTTAACAACCTCAATATCATTTTTGTCTTCAATAACAGATGAAAATAATATAGAGAATTATCTCTATCCAGTATTAAAAAAAATTCAAGATAAACACAAAGATAATCTATTAACAACATATATTGGTTTTGAAAATAGAGATTATCAAAAGGATAAATTTAATGCAATGCCAGCATTTGAGACAATTAATGGAGAGATAAAACCTGTTATTGTTAGTGATGAAACATATAATCATAAAGATAGAGTTTGGTATAAAATGGCAAAGGAGTTTCAAGAAACAGTTGTAACGCCACCATATATTGATGCAACAACAAACAAACTCTGTATTACATTTGCAACTCCAATTTATAAAAATGGTGATAAAACTAAATTTATTGGAGTTGCAGCAGTTGATTTATCTTTAGAAGTTATTCAAATTTATCTAAAGGTATTTGAGCAAACTTATATAAAAGATGATGGTGTTATTTTTCTACTTTCCGAAAAAAAAGATATACTTTATCACACAAACAGTAAACATATTTACAAAAAACAGGCAGACTATTGTAATTTTAACACAAATTCACCAGAAATATTTTGTGATGAAAAATCTTATTTTGCACAATCTGCAATTATTTTAAATAATCAGTTTACTCTTGAGTTAATGATTGAGAAAAGCTTTATAAATGCCCATTTTGATGAACTGTTTTTTAGAATATCCCTTTTTTCTCTTATTTTTTTAGTTGTGATTGGTTTTTTTTACCAATATTTAAGTAGATATATTGTTCACTCTATTTTTAAAATAGAGGAAGCTCTTTTCTCATTTTTTAGATTTATTGAGAATAATAGTGAGAAAATACAGGAGATAAAAATAGAAGCAGGGGATGAATTTGGTGAAATGGGACGGGCTATAAATGAGGCTATTTCTGAAATTAAAGCTAGAATAAATAAAGATAATCTTTTAATTGGAGAGACAATTAAAATTGTTGAAAAGATAAAACAGGGAGTTTATGATCAAACTCAGATAGAGACAGATGCAGGAAATATTCAATTAAATATACTAAAAGAGCATTTTAATGTAATGAGTCTACAATTATACTCTAAAATAAAGGAGAAAACAAGAGAGTTAGAGGATTTAAATAGTGATCTTGAGAATAGAATAAAAATTAAAACAGAGGAGCTTCATCAACAACTAATAAGAAGTCCACTAACTGGATATTATAATATATCTAAACTTCAATCGGAGTTATCATCAACTAAACAGTTTGATAAACTTCTATTTTTTCTTGATATATCTGATTTTAATCAGTTTAATCATGCATATGGAATTTTAGTTGGAGATCATATTATAAGACAAACTGGTCTTTTAATTCAGGAGATTTTACCTGAAAATGGGGAAATTTTTCATTTTAATGGTGATAGGTTTGTTATATTGATAAAAAATCCAAAAGAGGGTCAATCAGAGGATATTCTTAATAAAATATTGGAGATTCCAACTAAAAAATCGGTTTTTTATAATGAGGTTGAGATTAAACTCTCCTTTCATATTGGTATCGTTCAAAATGAGCAAAGTAATCTTATTCAAAAGGGGATTATTGCTCTTGCAAAAGCAAAGAAAAAACGTATTCCTCTTTATAACTACTATCAAAGTAATGAGGAGCAAGAACAGAAATATAAAGATAACATCTTTTGGTCAAAAAAAGTATCAAATTCTCTTGAAAAAAAGCTAATAATACCATATTTTCAAGGGATTTATAATAATAAAACAGGCAAAATAGATAAATATGAAGCATTAGCAAGAATGATAGATCCTGATGATAGAAATTCTGTTATCTCTCCAGCAATATTTATTAAGCATATTCAAAGAGTTGGATTAATGACAACTTTAACAAAATGTATGATTAAAAATTCAATACCGTTTTTTAAAAAAGGTATTGCTCAAATATCAGTAAATATAACAACAACAGATTTAGAGGATGAGGAGTTTTTACCATTCATTAGAACTCTTTTTGAGATAGAGAGTATAGATTTAAGCAGATTGATTCTTGAGGTTTTAGAAGATGGAAGTATATCAGAAAACCCTTTTATGTTAAATCAGTTAAAAGAGTTGAGAAAATTGGGTTGTAAAATAGCTATTGATGATTTTGGATCAGGATACTCTAATTTTTCAAGACTTTTAGATTTACAAGTTGATTTTATAAAAATTGATGGAAGTTTTATAAAAGAGATTGATACAAATGAGAAAAGTTATAAAATCGTAAAATCAATTGTCTCTTTTGCAAAAACTATGAATGCAGAGGTTGTTGCAGAGTTTGTTCACTCTCAAGCTGTTTTTGATAAAGTTAAAGAGCTTGGAATTGAGTATTCACAGGGATTTTTTCTACATAAACCTGAACCAAAAATATAGGTTTTTGAGGAGTTATGAAAAAAATAGCTTTTATTCAGAATGGTGAGTTGTATAAAAGGCTAAATATTTTCTACAATAATCGTTTTGATATTAAATATCTTGAAACAATTCATGATATTAAAGATAGTGAAAAATTGTTTGATTTAGTTGTATATAATATTGAGGATTACTCTGGTATAGAGACACTTAAATCGGAGTATAGAGACTATTTAGGTTTAAGTTATACACCTGTAATATTTATTGTTGATACATTTAGAAATGGCTCTTTTGGATTGAGAAATGCTCTTGATGACTACATATTTAAACCATTTGAACCAGAATTACTTTTAAATAGAATATTAATAAAACTTGAATTTAAAGAGCTTTCAGATAAGCTTCGGGATATAATTTCGCAACAGGCTGCAATTCAAGATTTGTCAGAGGTTTTGACTTCAGGATTTTCCTATAAAAAAAGATTAAGAATTGTTGTTGAGAAACTTTCAGCAATGTTTGGAGTTGATAATTTATCAATTATTTTTGTTGATGATTTAACCTCTATAAAAGGGAGAGTTGTAATGGATTTGGAGTCAGATCCAGATGTTTTTCAAGATATTGAGTTAGATTTAAATAAATATCCAGAGATTATCGAGTCAATAAAAACTAAAAAACCATTTTATGTTGAAAATATATATCAATATGAGAAATTAAAAAAATTTATTCCAAATTTAGTAGAGAGAAATATCTACTCAATATTAATTATTCCAATAATATATATGGATGAGATACTGGGGGTTATCTCTGTTAAGTTTCCAACCTCAAATTCAGAGATTTATCAGAGATTAATCAACTACTCACTAATTATTGCAAATACAACTGCAATTGCAATTAAAAATGCAAGAACATTGGAACAGTTAAAAAAGCAAACAGAGATAACAACATCCTATAAAGTTAAGCAGGAGGAGTTTATAAACTCTATGAAGCATTACTATTTTTTGATTGATAAAGCCTCAATTCCTGTTATTTTAATTGATAAAACTGGTTTTATTCATCTTATTAATAAACATTGTGAACGCTATTTTAATTATGATAAATTTAAGTTTCTTCGTTTAAATTTCTGGAATCTGATTAAAACAGAGGATGATAGGGAGTTAATGCTTTCTAAAATAAAAAGTATAACAAAAGATGATTTTCATCAAAGTTGTCAAATAACTCTCTCTTTTCCTGAAAGTATTGAGAAATCTGTTCTACTTCATATTACTGCAATTCAAAAAAATGTCTATATGATTCATATTGATATATCAAACTGATCTACATAAAAAAATTTAGCAATATTTTTATAAATTTTATTTTATTGCTATTTTTAAAATCTCTTTAATATCATCACAATTAAGCTTCACATAACTACCAATATCACCAAATTTTGTTGCTTGAGTTGCAATTTTATTAAAATCAGAAATTTTTATTGAGTTATCTGTGATATATGTTGAAACAGATATAGATTCAAAAAAATCTCTAACAGCCTCTATTGTAGTTTTAATTGACTCTGTTTGAAAAACATATTTACCAAATTTCTCAACTTTTGTTGGATTTTTTTTCGATACAAACTCCAACCAAGCAGGAAATATTATGGCAAGACCTGCACCATGAGCAATATCATTTATTGCTGATATCTCATGCTCAATTGAATGAGATGACCAATCTCCATCACTTGTACCTTTTGCTAAAAAACCTGAAAGGGCAATATTTCCTGCCCAAAGAGATGCCCCACGAAGATTTTTATCATTAGGAGACTCTAAAAGTTTTTTACCAATCTCAATAATTGCTCTTAAAAGTCCCTCCGATATACCATCTTGAATTGGAGTATAGTCATTATGAAAATATTGCTCACAAATATGAAGAAACATATCAACAATACCATAAGCAGTTTGATTTAAAGGAAGTGTTAATGTGTTTTCTGAATCTAAAATAGCAAATTTTGGAATAAAATATTGAGAACCAGTTCCTCTTTTCTCATCTTTATATGATAAAACTGTATATGGATTTGACTCTGAACCAGTTGCAGGAATTGTTAAAACAACCCCTAAAGGGAGAGCTTTTTTAGGAGTTCTTAATCGTTGGTAGTAGTCCCAAACAGAACCACTATCAAGAGCACCTCCAGCAATTGCTTTTGCAGAATCAATAACACTCCCTCCACCAACAGCAAGAATAAAATCAACCTCCTCTTTCTTACAAATATCAATCCCCTCTTCAACTTTTTCTAAAATTGGATTTGGTTTTATTCCTGAAAGTTCATAAATTTTTATACCATTTTCCTCTAATTGAGAAACAATTTTACTATATAATCCATTTTTTTTAATACTCTCCTTTCCATAAACTAATAAAACTTTTTCTCCCCCATATTTTTTTACTAATTCCCCTACCCTTTTACTCTCTCCATCTCCCAAAAAAATCTCTGTTCCATCTTGTATTATTTTAAAATTTTTCATGTAAACTCCAACAATCAAACAATATAAAGAAAACATAGATTATTAGAAAAAATTCTATAAATAAAAGATTTTTTTAATCTACTTTTGAGTATTTACGAAAAGACAAAGCAAAAAAGTAAATTATAAAAGGCTTAAAAAAAATCTTTTCATGCTCTTTCTCCTCTTTCATTTAGTTTTCTCTGTTGATAATTCAGTTTTTCTAAGCTATATTATATATATTTTTTTTAATTTAAAAAAATATTAAGGAGAAAATAATGAGAAAAAATCTTTCAACAAGTATTTACACTTTTAAAACTATAATTGAAAATAACTGTATGTATGTTGACAAAACAAAAGAGATTTATGAGCTTGTAAATAAAATAAATGGTCAATTCTTTTTATCACGCCCAAGACGATTTGGAAAGTCTCTTACTTTATCTACTTTGGAATCTGTTTTTAAAGGTGAGAAAGAGCTTTTTAAAGGTTTATATATTTATAATCAAAATCTTGAATGGAAAAAATATCCTATTATTCGATTTAGCCTTAATGAAGTAAGTTCAACAACAG
>DYRY01000007.1:0-26005 GCA_020718465.1 Anaeromyxobacter dehalogenans
CTGTAATAGAGAAAGTAACAGGCATTTGTGTTGAAGGATCTCCATTATTTGCAGAGTAACCATCTGTTGTATCAATATCACCATAAACAACAACATTATAATCACCAGGTTCTATATCTGTTACAATTGCCTCATAAGGAAAAAGAATTCCATTCTCCTCTGCTGGAGTTGGATCATAAGCAACTTTATATGGCATTCCACCATCTTGATTAGCTTTGAATATTGCAATTCCTAATCTTTTAACAATTGCCATTCCACTATATTCAACATTCATTTTTAGAGAACCAGAGCCCTGAACCTCTGTAATACCACAAAGACTTGTAACTCCTTCAAAAGAGTGTCCTTCTGGTAATTCAATACAAACAGTTCCCTCTGGACACTCAAATGTAGCATTTGCACAACCTGTAAGTGTACAAGTTTTTGTATTTGTAATTCCCGCATGGGCTGCTGACTCTGGAACACAAAAATCAGCATCACAGTTGCAGTCACCATTTGTTGAACAACTTTGTTCAAAACATGCAAGTGGTCCTGTTGGATCATGAAGTGTTATTTCAACAGTAGCTGTATTACTATTTTTTATCTCAATTGGTCCCTGATATATTTGTGGATCTTTTGATGTTGGTTGCATTCCATCAGTTATATCAACATCACCATAAACAACAACCCAATAGTTTCCATCACCTAAAATTGCAGTTGTTTCAACATTTATTGGAAAAGAAACACCACTATCTACTTTGGAATCTGGATAAGTAATTGTTGCAACTGGCATTGTTGTTGGTGGATTTTGATCTTTATCAAAAACAGCAACTTTAAGCTGTTTTATTATTAAATCACCATCATAATTTACAGTGAATGCAATTTTTCCCTTTCCTTTATTATCTTCAACATCATCTTCACTACAAGATACTCCAAAAAGGGTAAAAAGAGATATTATTAAAGCAAAAACTTTTTTCATATAAAACTCCTAAAAAATAGTTAATAAAACTAAAAATAAAACAAAAATAATAAAGTAATTTTTAAAAAATAAAAATTTAAAGACAAAATATTTTGTCTTTAGGTAAAATGAAATCCTATTTCATTTTAAAAAAAAAGTCAATAAAAAATAGATTTAATCAGATTATATTAAATAAATAATAAGATAATTTTATAATTTTATTGAAAAAAAATAGGTTTTTTAAGATAATTATCAATACTCATCAAAGCCTCTCTAAAGGGTTGATATAGTTCAAATGGAAAATTCCTCTGTTTTAGTAAAAATCTTATTGTAATTTGATTATCTTTTAGTTTTGATTCAAATTTAAAAAACTCATTATCAATAGTTTTATCCTCAAAAGATAGAATCTGAAAACTAGAATCAAACTGATATATATAAATTTCTTCAAAAAAATATGGAAACTCATAATCATAATATCGTTGTTCTGGTAAATTTGGAGCAACTCTATTAAGAAAAAAATCGGACTCTTTTAATGGTGAAAATTTTTTAAATTTCAGCTCTTTGGGATATAAGTAACTAAAATTAATCTCAAATGTTGGTGATTTTGACTCTATAACTCTATAGTTTTTAAGCTCAATAGGATGATGATAGTATTTGTATATAGTTGGCTCTATTTTTTTTGAGCTTGTGATAGAGTCTAGATCTCTTCTAAACATATCGGAAAAAAAACCCCCATAGATATATTTTATAGATATATTTAAGGCATCTTCAGAGTTTAATATTTTAAAAACTATCTCTTTTTTAGATATACTCTCTGTTAGTAGTGGTGTTTTAATTTTCATTGATGTTATATGAAATCCACTTCCATTTGCAACATCTAAAGGTAACTCTCCAAAAGGGAGTGAGTAGCTTGATAAATCAAAATATCTATCCTCATCAAAAAGATAAACAATTGCATGATTAAAATAAAGATATGATGGAGTTGTTGCAGGAAGTTTTCCTAAATCATAACTTCTTATTAAAACAATCTCCCCTTTAATTCCATACAATGTTAAAAGGGATAGAAATAGAATTGATTTATCTTTACAATCTCCAAGCATACTGTCAAGAATCTCTTTTGGGGAGTATGGTTTATATGAGTGAACTCCAAGCTCAATTCCAATATATCGAATCTCTTTTGTTATAAATTTATAAATTTTCTCTATAATCTCCTCTCTTTTAAGTGTTTTTGGAATTTTTTCAAAAATCTCTTTTTTTAAATTTTCAGGAATCTCATAATCATGATGCATTAGTTTTTGAAACCAAAAAGCTAAATCATTCCAACTTTTAATATTTGATATAACAAAATATGGTGCTTTTTGTAAAAAAGATGGTGAAAAAATTTCATCAACTCCCTCATCAATACTATCTATTTTATATATCTCATGAATTTTATTTAAAACTACTTTTCTATTTTTTTTAATATTTACAGAACTAAATATCTCAATTTTCTCATTTTTTGGATATATAACTTCTAACTGATAACTATTAATTGCTATTTTTGAGTATAAACTTTCAAAAAAACTTATAAAACCATCAAAATAGTCTCTTTTATCACTACTTTCAACTTTATATTTTGCAACTAAAAGGGTATTTGGCTCTATTTTATCACTTAAATCATATTTTCGTACTTTATAGTCAGAGTATATATCTCCACTACTAAACGGAGTCTCTGTTAGATAGTCATAAACTCTTACTTTTGTACCATCAGAGTATAAAAGATATATATCAGCAGAAAAAACTCTCTCTTCAAAATCGATATAGTTTATTTCATAATATTTAATATCTCCTGTTTTATAAAATATTGATTCTTCAACAGATATCTCATATTTTCCATTAGAAAAAAACTCAAAAATAGTTTTTTTATCTATAATTATATCTTTATCTGGAGGATTATCTAGATATTTTATATTAGAGTCATCAAAATTTATATCTTTTTTCTTATAAATCTCTTGATTTTTATCTGGGTAAATCTGTTGTTTATGGTAGTAGTTAAGAAGAAATCTATCTTTAATTAACTCTACTTTATCCTCAAAAATCTCCCAATCTTTAAAAAATCGTTCCCAAGTTAATAAAATACCCATATTTTTACTGTTTTGGGATATATAGTTTAGTAAATCCAATTTTTCATCAATTGTAAATTCATCCTCTAAAAAGTAATCGGGAGCAATAAGATGAATATCAGGAAATGTTTTAAATAGTTTTTTTAGAAGTTTTTTTCTTGGTTGTTCAAATTGTCCCTTTTTATAGTTTAGATACTTTAAATACTCCCCATTATCAAGATATTCTGTAAATATGTATGGAAACTTTTTTTTTGTATCTATAGATAAATTTGTTTGATTTGATATAATTAGATCTTTTTTAAATTTATATATTGTGAATGGTAAAATATCTTTTTTACTTAAAACTATCTTAAAATAGTTACCTTTTGCATCTATTTTTTTTAAGTGAAATTTTTTTTCTGATATGTAGTAGTTATATCCACTCTCTACAATACCCTCTATCTTATAACAACCATCAAATAGAATAGAGAAATCTCTATCTAAATCAATCATATCTTTACTATTTTGAAAAGAGATTTTTTTAGAAAAAATCTTTTTTTTACAATCTTTATAAAAATCAATAGTAATATCGTTAATTGGATGTATATTTTTTATTAAAGTTGATAATTCAATAACTTTACCACTACTTTGGAGATGTTTTTTAGAAAGATATGAGTAGTATGGTTCAGATAAACCACTATATATAAACTTTTCAAAACTATCAAAGGATTCGTGATATTCATATAGTTCATCAACTAAAATTACTTTTTCATCTAAATTTATAGATTTATCACTATAAATTAGCTCTAAATAGTCTCCAAATGTGTTGATATATAGATATAAAACAGTTAAAAATATCATAAAATCTCAAAAAAAGTTAAGTATAAAAAGATGATTCTACTAAAAATTTTATAAAATCTCAATATTAATAATAATTGAGTAACTTTTATTAAGTTTTTTTGTTTTTTAGATTTTAAAAGTATGGACTTGCAGAGAATGGTGAATTATCTAAATAGTTAAGATCATAAAATTGAGAGCTATGCTCCTCAACATAATCTTTATCAATCAATAACTCTTCAACTTGTATATCAAACTCTTTTTGCTCTGCATAAGTTATAATTGAGCCAGTACAAGATATAAGAGATATATTTGATTGTTGAACTGTTTGGTATGCAAGATATATTTTTGCAAAATGATGAGAGGCACTTTTTTCATCAGATGATGAAATTGCCTCTGTTAAACTCATACTATCACCTTTTGAACGAGCAATTAATGCTTTCATTTGAATAATATTATCATTTACACAATTGAGTTTTAATACATCTTTCTCTTTTCTTGTTTTTTTCAAAACTTCATATCCTGACTTTAGTATTCCTTCCATCTCAGAGATATATTTCGAAGAGATTGTTGATTTTTCAGTTGTTGAAAGTGAGTTTATATCAATCTCATTTGGTGCACCCAAAAGTGTAATTGTTATAAAGAAAACTATCCATTTCATAATATCCCCCAAAAGAGACCATTTGCAATTATAACTTGATTTATATTTTTTGTCAATTAAACAAAGTAGATTTCTTATTTTTATTTAATTAAAATATCTTTTTTTTTCGATGTAAGGGCATCCTCATAGCTTTTGGTTATAAGTTCATCCTCCTCTTTCATTGCCATTTTTATTTTAGAACGAACACTTAAAAAGGCCTCTACACCAAGAGCTAAAACAATAATTGATAAAACTCCCCAAACTAATATTGGAATTTTTTCTCCTTCAATTGCAATATAAAGGTATGGAACTATGAATGATATTGCAAGAAGAATAATCCATTGGATTACCTTTTGATTCTCTCTCTGTTTTGCATGGATTATTAGTCGTGGAACACCAATTGCATAAGGAATAGCAGTAATAACATCAAGAAATCCAAAAATATATGGATTTACTCCATAAGGACCAAGAGTGGGAATTGCAATTATAAATCGGAGTACCATGTAGAAAATTATTCCAATCCCAAAAAATCGGCTTAACCTTTGAATCCATATAGGGTGCTCATTTTTCAACTCTACTCCCATTAAAAATCTTTTAAAATTATAACATTACAAATCGATTTTGTCAAAATTTTTATTATTTTTTCTCTTTATTTCTGATTTTTTAATATAAATCAGAAATCCAATAACCATTTGCAGGAACTATTATATTGAATCCATCTGCTGTTTTTGAAACATTACTATCTGTTCGATTAAATGCAATAATAACAGAGTTGTTTTTATAAACCATTTTATATATCCAAACATCTTTCTCAATAACTAAATCAACTCTTGTTCCATATCTAAATGCTTCAAATTGAACTCTTTTTTGAGATAAATTAGAGACTTTTGTTTTTAAATTTTTCTGAAATTTAGATAGATTATCATCAAAAATCATAACTCTTCGATTATCTGGATCATTTGCACCTGGCATTCCAAACTCATCCCCTTGATATATAACAGGTATACCTGGAATAGAGAAAACAAATGCATGAGCCATTGCCATTTTTAAAAATGGTTTTTCACTATTTGGATGAGATGGAGAGTTGCTCCAAACACGTTCATGAGCTTTTGAGCCACCTTGAGAGTCTGAGCTATTTATTGGATCATTTGGGTTTGATGCAAAATCATAATTTGCAACACTTAAAGCACGACATATATCATGATTTCCAATAAAATTTGACATTAAAGAATCTTGATAATATCTTT
Organism: Anaeromyxobacter dehalogenans; assembly: GCA_020718465.1. Taxonomy (GTDB): domain Bacteria; phylum UBP6; class JAFGXH01; order JAFGXH01; family JAFGXH01; genus JAFGXH01. Next base: position 5,740 of record DYRY01000007.1, read on the forward strand.
TGTATCTATTCATATTCTCATTTAAATACTCAACAAAATCAATAAATGACTCCGATTGAATTAAAAATACTCTTGATATATGATGAAAAAGAGGAAAATCAAATTGACCATCAAGTTTATCTTTTCCTAAATAGTATCCAATCTCATCCCAACCATTATCACTTGTAAAAGTCTCACCAACCATATAAAAGGGGATTCCAGTTGTTATAACCTCTCTTTGAATATATGTTTTAAGTGCAATAGTGAAATCTAAAATCATTAATCGAATAGCATCAAGTCTTAATCCATCAATATTAAAATGCTGAACCATCCAAACAACATGTTCAATCATTCGCTCCATTGCATTAAGATTTTTATAGTTTATATCTGGAAGATAATCAGTAAACCAACACTCAATTGGTTGTTCCCAACCACAAGTGTAACCACCATTTATATTTGCAGATTGATTCTGATTCGCAAGATTAAACCAACCACCATTTTTATAATCTCTCCATAATGGACTCTCAAGATGAACATGATTTGGAACAAAATCAAACATCACACGAATTCCCTTTTGATGTGCTTTATCAATAAGCTCATGAAGCTCCTCCTCTGTTCCAAAGTGTGGCTCAATTAAAGAGTCTGTATCTGGTTTATATCTATCACTCCAACCACTTGAAACAGGCCAATAGGAGTGATATGCAGAGTAAAATCTTGGATCACCCCCCATACCTTTCCATTTTTCTTGAGTATTTCTAATTGGTGAACTAATCCACAAAGCATTTACTCCTAAATTAGTAAAATATCCCTCATCAATTTTATCAATAATACCTCTAAAATCACCCCCTAACCAATTTGCTTTTGAGTCAACTCCCTCAAGTGTAGTATTATTTGAGCTGTCTCCATTTAAAAATCTATCTATCATAATTTGATAGATAACTGCATCCTCCCATTTAAAAATTTTACTTTCAATCCATATAGGAACAAAAAATGGTTTTGTTGCAAAACCATTTTTATCTTTTATATAGAATCTATAGGAGTATTTTCCAGAAGATAACCCAGTTTCTGATATAGAGAATGTTTTATCTTTTTCATTAAAAGAGATATCTACTTTTTTTCCATTACGTGTGATATAACTTTTTGATAAATCTGGGAGTGAACCTGTTTTGGATGGAATATATTTTAATTTAAATGAAAATGAGTTATCTTTAATATCTGGTCTATTAATAAACTCTAGAGATGGGTGATTACATCCATCAACTTTTAGAAGAGAGCTTTTTTCATCATTAATATATATTGTAAGTGGATTTAATAAATCTAAACTCCAACTTTTTTTTGACTTTGAGTAAAAATAGTATCCATAGTTTCCTACTGGTAAAAACAGCTCTTTTTCCCATCTACCATTTTTAAACAACATTGGTGTTATCAGTTGCCAATTATTAAATGAGCCTTTTACATAAAGATCATCTTCAGCTCTTCCCTCAGCAATTAAAGTTACTCCAGAACACTCACTATTATCATTATAAATATTATCATCATTACTACCACAAGATGATATTGTTATTGTAATCAAGAAAACTATAAAAAGATTAAAAAACAGTTTTAACTCAAAATTTTTTATATTTTTCATTTCAAAACCATAACACTCTATATTATGTTTTATAGGAAACTAAATTTTTAATCAATAGTTTTATAAAAAATAGAGCTATCTTTAGAATTTTTATTTTTTTTGTGTGAAAAAGATAAATGGAGAGTAATTAATAGATATTTAAATTGAAATTTATCACTATTCATGGTATTATTTTAAGTTTTTTGGTGGAGATATAATGAATAAGGCATTAAATTTTCAAGAGATGATTCTAAAATTACTTGATTTTTGGTCACAACAGGGATGTTTAGTTGTTCAACCTTATGATATGGAGGTTGGTGCAGGTACTTTTCATCCATCAACATATTTAAGAGTTTTAGGTCCTGAACCTTGGAGTGCTGTTTATGTTCAACCATCTCGTAGACCATCAGATGGGCGTTATGGGGAAAATCCAAATAGATTACAACACTACTATCAAATGCAAGTTATTATGAAACCCTCTTTAGAAAATATGCAAGAGCTCTACCTAGAATCTCTTAGAGTAATTGGTATTGAGCCAAAAGAGCATGATATCCGTTTTGTTGAGGATAATTGGGAATCTCCAACTCTTGGAGCTTGGGGGCTTGGTTGGGAGGTTTGGGCTTCTGGAATGGAGATTACACAATTCACATATTTTCAACAAGCAGGTGGATTTGAACTATCACCAGTTGCATGTGAGATAACTTATGGTCTTGAAAGAATTGCAATGTATCTTCAAAATGTAAATAATGTTTATGACTTAAAATGGTCTGGAGATGTTACTTATGGTGATGTTTTTCACTCAAATGAGGTTGAGTATTCTAAATTTAATTTTGAGCTTTCTGATTCTGATTTAAATTTTGAATTATTTGATAAATTTGAGAAAGAGTCTCTTCGTCTACTAGAGCTTAATATACCAACTGTTGCTTATGATTACTGTATGAAGTGTTCTCATGTATTTAATCTTCTTGATGCAAGAGGTTCAATATCTGTTACAGAAAGACAAAGATATATTTTAAGAGTTAGAAATCTTGCTAAAAAAGCAGCAGAAGGATATTTAAAGCATAGAGAAATTCTTGGTTTTCCAATGTTAAAAAAGTAGATTTTTAAAATTATTTTTATTTTAATCTATAAAGGAGTTTTGATGGGGAATATTGATGTTAAGTTCAAAGAGAATGTTTTTAGCTTTATTTTACCTAAAAAACAGGATATTGTTGATTTCTTTGAGCGATTTTTAACAAGCTATTTTATTGAGGATTTTACAGTTTCATATTCTCCTATTTTAAAAGAGACATTTCCTGATAAATTCTCTGTTGAGGATATAGAGTCACCAAATAAGGATCAACTTGAGGTTTTTAAAGATATTTTAGAGCAGTTCTATCTTGATAAAAAGAATTTTGATAAAGTGTCACAAATAATAGAAAAAAAACTTCAAGATGAATATAAAGGATATCCAGACTATTTTATTTATTTAAAAGCAATATTGATGTCTGTATCTTTTCAGGTTCAGCCACTCTATCTTTTTCAACAAAAAGAGCGAGATGTTATTTTAAAAAAACAGGACTCAAACTATGGAATATCCTCTGAAATAGATGCAGAAAAAGATGAAAATAATGCTGATATTAATACAGATATGTATTCTGGTTGGATTGATATTAGAGCAATAGACTCTTTTAACAATTTCAGAAAAAATCAAGCAGAAGAGAAGTTAAATAAAAATATTATTATTGTTGATATCTATACTCATTCTGAATTTCTTGCTCTATTTGAGGTTGTTTTTCAACGTTTTATGATGGATTCAAACTATCCAATGATTGATACTTACTCATTATTGTAAAAACACTATATAAAGATAATCAAAAGATATATCAAATCATCATTAATATTTGTTTAAATCTTTATTTACACAAAAAAATCGAACTGTTTTATATTTTTATGAACAACAAAAAATATAATATCTGTAATTGGGTTTTTAAAATAGTGTTATTTTATCAAATCAGAAAAAATTATTGATATTTTAATTCTATATTTACTTCTATTTATTGACAAATAGTTAACAAAATGGTAACAATCAACTATATTATTTGGAGGTTTTTATGGTTACAAGAGTTAATGAGATTAAGTTCATTGATGAGGTTGTTCTTGAAAAAAAACGTGTTTTTATCCGTTGTGATTTCAATATTCCAATAAAAAATGGTGTTATTACTGATGATACTCGAATTGTTGCAGCATTAAAAACAATTGAGTATGCAATTGAACAAGGAGCAAAAGTTACTCTTGGTTCACACCTTGGGCGTCCCAAAGGGGGAAAATTTGAAGAGGAATACTCAATGAAGCCAGTTGGAGAGGCTTTAGCAAAATATCTTAAAAAAGATGTTCTTTTAACTGATATGCCAGACTCTGATGCTTTAGGAAAAATGATTGAGGATTTAAAATCAAATCAAATTATCCTTCTTGAAAATCTCCGTTTTGTTAAGTTTGAAAAAGATAATGATACTGTTTATGCAAAAAAAATGGCATCTCACTTTGATGTTTATGTGAATGATGCTTTTGGAACAGCTCATCGTGCAGAGGTTTCAACAGAGGGAATTGCCCATCATGTAAAAGAGGCAGTTGCAGGGTTTTTAATTAAAACAGAGTTAGAAAAATTTAATAAAATGCTTGATGATTATGAAAAACCATTTATTGCTATTCTTGGTGGAGCAAAAGTTTCAGATAAAATTGGTGTTATCAATGAGCTTATGAATAGAGTTGATAAAATCATTATTGGTGGTGCAATGGCAAATACATTCCTTGCGGCAAAAGGATACTCTTTAGGAAAATCTAAAATAGAGAGTGATAAAATTGAGCTTGCTAAAGAGATTTTAGCTAATGCAGAGAGAAAAGGTATTGACATTATGCTTCCAGAGGATTTGTTGGGTGCAACTGAGTTTAGTAATGATGCAGAGCATGATGTTTTTACTCTTGAGGCATTTCCAGAAGATATGATGGCTCTTGATATTGGTGAAAAAACAGCTGAAAAATACTCTAAAACAATTTTAAAAGCAAAAACAGTGTTCTGGAATGGACCAATGGGGGTTTTTGAGATGGAGAATTTTGCAAAAGGGACTCTGAAAGTTGCTGTTGCTGTTACAACATCACGTTCATACTCTGTTATAGGTGGTGGAGACTCTGTTGCTGCAATTAAATCACTTAATCTTGAAAATAAAATAGATCATGTTTCAACAGGTGGAGGTGCATCTCTTGAATATCTTGAAGGACAAGATTTACCAGCTCTTGCAGCACTTAGAACAAGAAAAAATGGCTAAGGAGACTATTTAATATGAGAAAACTTTTAATTGCTGCAAATTTTAAAATGTATAAAACTATTTCAGAAGCAAAAGAGTATATGAGTAAATTTTTACCTCTTGCTAAAGATGTTTCTGATGTTGATATTGTTTTGGCTGGTCAAGCGATTTTACTTCCATCAATGATTGAATTAGCAAATGGCTCAAATGTTGAGATATCTGCTCAAAATATTCATTGGGAAGATGAGGGAGCCTTCACAGGTGAGCTATCATCAAAAACTGCAAAATCTTTAGGTGTGACTTATACAATTCTTGGTCATTCAGAAAGAAGAGAGTATTTTGGAGAAAGTAATGAAACTGTTAACAAAAGATTAAAGAATGCCCTTAAAAATGGTTTAAAAACTATTTTTTGTATTGGGGAGACTCTTTCAGAAAGAGAATCAGGTAAAACTTTTGAAAAAGTTGAAAAACAGATAAAAGAGGGATTTAAAGATATCACTATTGAAGATTTAAAAAACATTTCGATAGCATATGAGCCAATTTGGGCAATTGGAACTGGTGTTACAGCAACTCCAGAACAGGCACAAGAGGTTCATAACTATATTCGAAAACTTCTTTTAACTATATATTCAAAAGAGGTTGCTGATAGTTTTAGAGTTCTTTATGGTGGCTCTGTAAAACCAGAAAATGCAAAAGAGTTGATGGAAAAACCAGATATAGATGGTGCACTTGTTGGTGGAGCCTCTTTAGATCCTGAAAAATTCTTCAAAATAGTTTTACATTAAGTATCAATATTTCAAAAACAAAAAATAGACACATAAAAGCTCATATTTAATACAAATTTAAATATCTGTTTATACAATAAAAATTATTATTTTTTAACAAATAACAAAAACATAATATGTGGAATTGGTTTTATTAAATTGTATAATATCAAAGATGTAAAATATATGACAAAATATTACTTATTAATATCTATAAAATGCTTACAATTTAAATCTCTTCAATTTTATTTGACAAAAAGGTCACTTTTGTATAAAGTAAAATGATTACATTTCGTTATGGAGGGGTAAATGTATCGTAATCTTTTATTTGTTTTTCTTTTATTTTTTATTTTTTCTGCCTGTGGTAGTACTGAAAGGGAGAAAGATCCTGTTGATGAAACTTGTAAAGTAAACAAGGATTGTCTTGCTGGTGAAATCTGTAATACAACAACAGGGGTGTGTGAAGTACCTTGGATTTGCACAACAAGTGAATCCTGCTATCAGAAATTTCCTGAGTTGTGGAATGCAGAAACATTACCTGCTGTTTGTCAACAAGGGGTTTGTGTTGCAAAAGGTTGCACAATAAATGATGATTGTGAAGTTGGAAAAATTTGTTCTGGTGGTACATGTGTTCAACCAGCTGATTGTTCTCAAATAGCATCCATTAAAATCACATCACCATCACCAGTTTTAACACAAGGAAGTAGTAAACAATTAAATGCTGTTGCTCTTAATAGAAATGGTGTTGCTGTTGTGGTTGCAGATGACTCTATAAGTTGGAGTAGTAGTAATAACTCTGTTGTTTCTATAACAAACACAGGTAATGCAACAGGTGGAACAGAGAGTGGAAGTGCTAATTTAGTTGCAAAACATGATGTTTGTCAAAAAGAGTCACAAGCATTAGCAGTACAAAATTTTGCACAACTTCAAGCTGAAAAAATTAGAGTTGTTGTTCGTAATATTGAGGGACAACCTGTTTCAGGTGCAGATATTCTTGTTAACTCAACAAAAAATACAACAAATGCAGATGGTTTTATTGAGATTGATAATAGTGAATCTATAAATACAGTCTCAGTTTTTCATTCAGATTATGAGTATGTTACAGTTACAGGAACATCTCAAAAAGATTTAATTTTTTATCTTTCTAAAGCTTTAAATAAAGCAAAAGCAGGTGGTTTTAAAGGAGAATTTGATTTTAGTAAACTTCAAGGTGGAACTGTTAAATTGGGTCTTGCAGGTGCATCACTTCCTGGAAACATAATGGATCTTGCATTTGATGTTCTTCTTGGCGAAACAATTCAAACACGTGTTAAAATCGCAACAATTGATGATAACTATCCAATTCCTTCAGCTCTTGTTGCTATTATTGCAGATGATGTTATTTCTGGAAAATATCGTGCAACAGGTTTAGAGGGTCAGAGAGCATTTTGGGGATGGGGTGGAAAATTGGATTTTTCAACAATGGTCATTATAATAACAGATGCTCTTGGTGGTGGAATGGAAAATCTCGATATAGGTGGAATTTTAACTGAAATTATTCCTTATGTTGATGATTTTGGTCATGCTCTTGAGCTAAATCAAACTGTAACAACTTGCAATAAAATTGCAGATGTTAATGATATAAATGGTAATGGTTCAACAACTGATTTAATTCCAGATTTTGAAAATAGTAGCTGTTTCCCAGTTAAAAATCTCTCATTAGCTCAACCACTATCAAAAAAATCAACAGTTAAACTTCCAAAACTTCCAATGATGGAGGGAAGTTATGCTGATTTAGCAATTTTATTAAATGCCTCAATTGTTGAGGGGCAGGGAATGGTTCCAATGGGAATTAGTGCTGGTGCAAGTGAGAAAAATGGTGAAGTGGCAACTGGTATTGTTCCAGATGTTCATTTAGCATCTGCTCCACAATATAATGGTCTTGAGGGAACAGACTCTCTTGTTGTAGCTTTTACATTACCTGTTGCAGGTGCTGCATTTGGTGAGAATGAGTCTCTTCCTATTAAAATGTCAGGAGTTATTAAATACTATGAAAAAGGAAATATTGGTGAAACAATTGATATGTCTTCTGAAGCATTTTTAGGAGTTGCAGATCAAGCCTCCTTTAATTCAGAAACAAAAACAGTTCAATCTCCAGCAATTTCTGGTGCAAATGGTTATAGAATTCAAATAACTTCATCTTTAATTGATAGAGATTGGATTATCTACTCATCAACACCAAACATAACTATTCCAACAGAAACTCCTACATCTTTTGGAACAACATATAGTACAATTTTATATCAAAGTGTTAGATTAAAAAATGGCTCTGCCTCTTTAACACTTGAGGATATTTTTGGTTTTAATAGTACGAATATGGATAATTTACTCAAATATATCACTGCATTTAGTGCATTTGAAGTTAGATAACACTATTTTTTCTTAGTTAAATTGCTATAAAAACCTGAATTTTCTATATTTTACAAAAAAAACATAAAAGACAACTTCACCACCCCCTATGAAAAAATAGATAATTACAAAAAAAAGATTAGGAATACTTATTTTTTATTAAAAGATAATAAGTATTAAGCATAATTTACTAGCCCCCTTTTGGGAGCAATGTCATTAAGTTAAGCAAAGAAAATAAAGAATTTTTACATTTAGATTACAAAAAAGATAATATTTTTGATAATTATTTAAAATTCAAATCAGGGTGGTGAAGATGAGTTAAATAGTTATTTATTAAAAATTAACAAATATTCTCTTTTTTTGTTTTGAAAGAGAAAATAGATATAAAATTCCACAAAAATAGTAAAGATAAAAATATTATTATGCCCAAATCTCTTTTTTTTGTAGCATATTGATTAATATCTTCAATTAATTCAATAAAAATTGGCTTATTTACTAGATTTAGATTATTTTTTTTAACTCCATTTTTCATGGATTGTATATATGATTTAAAATTATCTGATGTTTCTGATTTAAGAACTCTTGCAAATTTTTGATTTGCTGAAAAACAACTACTACAATCATCTTTTTCACAAACTGCAAAAAGATTAATTTGATTATTTATAACCCAATCACTATTTACAATAGGAGTAGTACAAACTGTTTTATGAAAAATTCTATCTTTTTCTCTTTTTGTAAAACTATATTTTGAAATCATTTTAGTTAAAATTTTATAGTTTGTTAGTTCAAATATTTCAGTAGAATTATCTGATTTAATAGTAGATGGTTCAGTATTTAAAAGAATTTTTGCTGTTTTAATTTGAATATATTCACTAAAAAATATACCAGAAAACATAACTGGAATAATCATAATAACTGTTAATGGTGATATTGGTTGAGCAAATTTATATATAAAAAATCCACCACCAAATGCTCCTAAAACTCCACAAAAAAAATATGTTACTCCATTATCCCTAAAAAAGTATGAAACTGTTGTGGCAATAATAGCTAAAATAGTGATTAAAAATGAACCAATTATAAAAGGTTTTACTATTCTTACTACTTTTTTCATATATTTACCCCAAAACAACAGATAAATTTATGGTAATTGTACAAAAAAATATCTCTAAAAACAATAAATAATATAATCATATTTACATGATTTTTTTAGGGTAATAAAATTAAGTTAATAAAAAAATAAAAATTTATTGCTTTTAGATTTTTGATTTGTTATGATTTGTTGTTCTATATAGTGGGGTGGTTGTGAACCGAATACTATTATTTGCCCTTTTACTACTAACCTCTGTATCACTTTTGGGAGAGGATTTAGGAATTCAAAAGCTTGAAAAAGAGGAGAAAATCGATGCAATTAATGTAATTCAGAAAAAAATAATCCAAAACAAGAATAAAGTAGAGCTTTTTCCTGCATTTGGAGTATCCATTAATGATCCCTTTGTACAAACTTTTAGTTTTGCAGGAGCTTTTGGATTTCACTTTCAGGAGAATTTTTATATTGAGATTTTTGGTGGAATATCAAGAACTATTGATCAAGCAGCAGCAAAAGAGCTTCAAAAGGAGAGTAATACTGCTCCAGAACTTGCTTTTTATGACTATTTTGGTGATTTAAATTTTGTTTGGATTCCTATTTCTGGAAAATTCTCCTTTTTAGATTACTCTATACTATATTTTGAAGTATATTTAACATCAGGATTAGGATATTTGAAAACTAATGTTACAGATGCTTTAAGTATGAATATAGGATTGGGGCAAAAATATTATCTATCAAATTGGTTGGCATTCAGATTTGAGATAAAAGACCATATATATACAGAGTATTATAAAAATATTGTTGTATCTGGAAATGAGAAACAGACTGCAAAAGTTATATCTCATTTCTTAAATGTATATATGGGTATTAGTCTGTTTTTTCCTTAATGAGGTGTGTTATGCGTAAAACATATATTTTAGTATTGTCACTTATATTAAGCTCATCTGTTTTTTCAATGGATTTTACTAATGATGAGTTTAATTTTGACTCTGAAGAGGTAAAACAGGTTTTTGAAGAACAACCTGAGGCAAGAAAAATGCTTGAACTTGGGAAAAAAGCATATGATCAAAAAAAATATCTTAGTGCAGCAAATCAATTTTATAAAGTTATTGAAAAGCCAGAGTATCAAGCAAGTTATAGTGAAGCCTATTTTAATCTTGGTAAAGCATTAAGAAAAGAGAAATTTTACTATGTTGCACTATACTATTTTGATTTGTCAGTTAAGGATGGAGAGCAATCACCTTTTTTTAATGCAACACTTAAATATCTATCTGATTTGTCAAAATATATTCAAAACGAAAAACTTCTTTCAAATATATCAAAATATGACCCAAAAGTTGTTCCACAAAAATATAAACAAAGTTTATATTTTTTAGCTGGGAAATATAACTATCAAAAAGGAAATTTTGCAAAAGCAGTTCAATATCTGAAGCTTTTACCTAAAGAGAGTTCCGATTATCTTAAATCAAGATATCTTCTTGGAGTTTTATATGCTCGCTTAGGAAAAGGAAATACATCAATTGAGAATTTTAAGGAGATTATTGATTATAAAGGGAAGATTTTGGATGAGTTAGAACATCTAAAACTTGTTGAGCTTTCAATAATTGGTACTGCAAGAGTATATTACCAACAAAAAGAATTTGATTTGTCTATTTTGTATTTTAATAAAATTCCACGTTTTTCAGAACAGTGGCTTGATGGAATTTTTGAATCAAGTTGGGCATTTTTAATGAAGGGTGATTATGCAAAATCTCTTGGAAATTTAGTTACACTTCGTTCACCATCTTTTTATAAAGCATTCTATCCTGAAAAATATATAATTGAGGCACTTATATACTACAACAATTGTGACTATCAGGAATCAAATAAGATTGTAAAAAAATTTTTAGATGAATATCGTCCTGTTAGAAAAACTTTAACACAATTTATTAAATCAGCAAAAACTCCATTTGAGTTCTATAATGTTATATCTAAATCAAGAAAAGAGACATCAGATCCAAAACTTCAGTGGGTTTTAAATATTGCATTAAAAGATAAATCCATCAAGAAAAAATTCACAGAGATAAAAATAATTGACAAAGAGATATCTCTTATGAAAAAAAAGAAGGATGTATTTTTAAAAACCCCTTTTGCTAAAACTCTTATAAAAATTCTTGATGAAGAGAAGAAAAATATTGAAACAGAGATTGGAGATATTGCTCTTGGAAGATTTAAAAGAGTTGTGAATACAATCAAAAAACTTTTAACAGATGCAAGAGTTATAACTCAAGCTATTCTTGAGATAAAAGAGGATGATGTTACAAAAGAGCTTATATCACTTAAAATTAATCAAAATGAGTATTTTGAGTTAGATAAAGAGAAAATTATCCTCTCAACACCAGAGGACCATATCTATTGGCCTTTTGAGGGAGAGTATTGGAAAGATGAGTTAGGTTACTATCTTTATCCTATTGTCTCTCAATGCAAGAAAAAATAGTTTTATTTAGTTTTTAAAAAATCACTAAAAGAGGAAAAAGATGAGATTTTTTGCTGTCCTATTAACTATTTTGACAACAACCCTACTATTTGCACAAGAGAATATTAAACTTGATAAAGTTGAAAATCTTGATCTTAAAATGAGTGGAGAGAAAAAAAAGGGTGCAGATTTAAAAGTTTTTAAAAGAGATAAGAAAGAGGAGAGTGAAAAAAAGAAAATCACTCAAGAGGATTTTATAAAGAAAAAAGAGATTGAAAAATTAGAGTTGGTAGAGAAACAGATTTTAAATACAGAAGAGCTTTTAGAGGATATGGATGATGAGGATACTCAAAAACCTACCTATATGCTAAAACTAGCAGAGATGTATCGTAAAAAAGCTAAAGGACTCTGGTTAAAGGGAATGTCTTTTGATGATGTTGAACCAAAAGATAAAGCTCAAGCAGAGGAGTTTGCAAAAGAGAAAGATAACCATCTTAGACGCTCAATGGAGACAACTCAAAAAGCAGTTGATACATATGCATTGATATATAAAACATTTCCATCTTATGAATCAGTTGATGCAGTTTTATTTGCTTGGGCTCATACACTTGAAGAGATGAAACAGTCTACAATGTCCATAAAAATATTTAAACAGCTTGCAAAAGATTATCCTGATTCACAATATATACCAGATGCTTTTTTAGCCCTTGGTGAATATTATTTTATTGGTGATGATATGGATACAGCTAAAAAAGCCTACTCAAAAGTTGTCCAATATCAGGATTCTGAATTATATAATTATGCCTATTATAAATTAGGTTGGTGTGAATTTAACCTACATGAACCTAAAAAAGCTTTTGATATGTTTGTTGAGATCTTAAGAGGTGGAGATCCAAATGAGAAATTTGTTGAGCAGGTAAAGATGGATTTAGTTTTTATCTACTCCCAATTCGCATCTCCAGATAAAGCTGAAATTGTTTTTGAAAAACTTTTTGGGAATCCATCTTATCTTGAATATCTCGATAAACTTGGCTTAGTTTATAAGGATAGACAGGGAAAAAATGAAGAGGCAATCTATATTTTTAGACGTTTAATTGAGTTAGAGGTTGATGAAATAAAATTATTTCGTTTTCATGTGTATATTTTAGAAGCATCTATCTCAATTGGAAAAATAAAAAATTTAATTCTATCTGCTATTGATGCAAGTGAATTTTTACAAAAAATTGATAAGCAATATATAGGAGATAAAGAGTTTGATAAATTAAGAAATGAGTTAGAAGGTATGATAAAAGAGCTTGCAACATCATATCATAAACAGGCTCAAGATACAAAAAATGATACAGATTTAAAAATTGCTGTAAAGTTTTATAATGAGTATCAAAAACTTTTTAGAGATTATGATGATTACTATCCAATGCTATTTCAATATGCAGTACTTCTTGATGAACAACTTTTTCAACCACAAAATGCTATTGATGTCTATATAGATATTATTACAAGCAAAGATGGTAAAAAAGCTGATAATCTTGTTGAAGATGCTGTTACAAATGCACTTGCAATTTACTCTAATCTTATAAAAGAGGAGAAGGCAAAATCAAAAACATCTCAACAGGGTCAGTGTCATAAACAAAAAGATATAAAACCACAAAAATTATCAAAAAGACAAGATCAATTTGTTAAACTTATTGATATTTTTATTGAGCATAATCCTGATTCAAAAGAGCTTCCTACAGCAAAATTTAATGCAGCTCAAATATATTATGAGGCATGTAATTTTGAGAAATCTATTCCTGTTTTTGAGGAGATTGCCACCAAACATGTTGGAAGTGATGCATATGAACCAGCTGCAAGTCTTCTTCTTGATGTTTATAACACAAGAAAGGAGTATACTAAAATGTTATATTGGATAAATGACTTTATAAAAAATAAAAAACATCTATCTGCTAAATTTATTGCCCAACTTCAGGATAATGTTGAGGCACTTGCATTTATGTCTCCACGAGAGCTTGAGGAGAAAAAAACATATATTGAGGCAGCAGAGGCATACTATGATTTTTATAAAAAATATCCAAAATCACAAAGAGCATTCTACTCTCTTTATAATAGTTCACTGATGTATGAAAATGCTGCACAAATTCAGGACACAATAAAAATTAGAGAGGAGATGATATCAAAAAAAGAGTTTGAGGATAGAAAAGAGATAAAAGATGTTCTTTTCTTCCTTGCTCAAAACTATCAAGGTATTGCAAGATTTAAAGATGCTGCAAATCTTTATGAGAAATATTATAAAAAATATCCAAAAGATAAAAATGGTCAAATTGCATTAACAACTGCAATTGATTTTAATGAGGCTATTGAAGAGTCTGATACCCTTAAAAAAGCCAATGAGTTGATAGATATTTATATTCAAGATAAAAAAATGAAAAGCAAAGAGGCTTGGAGATGGGTTTTAAAACAGGGTGAAAATATTGAAAAAATGGGAGATTGGAAGAGTGTATTAGCTTTTTGGGATAAATTTGAAAAAGATTACTTTCCATTTTTAACATTAGATCATAAAATTGAGCTTCAATTTAAAATTGCAAATGCCTATCAAAAATTGGGACGTGATAGTTCAGCATCAAAAAAACAACGTGATGGTTTTGACTTTTATGAAAAACTGAAAGAAAAAGAGAAAAAATCTTTAAAAACATCAAAAAGATTGTTAGCAGAGCAACAATTTAATGAACTTGAGAAAGTTTACAACTCTTTTAAGGCAATAAAACTAGAGTTACCAGAAGCTAAAATGGCAACTGCTTTAAAAAAGAAAGTTGAACTTAAACAGAAATTAACTAAAGATTATAATGATGCAGTAAGAGAGTTTGGTAGTGCCTATTGGTCAATTGCATATTTTTTCAAAATTGCATCATTAACTTATGATTTTGCAAAAGATATTGAAAATTCTCCAATTCCCCCAAAACTAAATGCAGATCAAAAAGAGATATATAAACAGGATTTAATGCAAATGTATGTCTATCCATTAGAACAAGAGGCATTTAATGCATATTTTAAATGTTATGAAATTGCAATGAAAAATGAGATTTTTAATGAGTGGGTTGATAAGTCAATTGAGATGATGTTAAAAATTGATCCTGCAGCATTTAAAGCAAACTTTGATGAACAATATACAACTGTTGATTTTAGAGATATTCTTTTTGAAAAAGAGCAGCCAATTGTAAAAATTGAGAAAGAAGGGAACAAAAAATGAGAAAAGTTGTCTTATATACCATGTTGACTATTTTCACAATCTCTTGTGGAACAGCAAAAGTTGAAAAAAAAGAGGATGAAAAAAAAGAGTTTGAGATGAAAGAGAAGGCTGAAAAAGAGAGGCAAGAGCTTTTAAGAAAACAGCAAGAGGAGGCAGAGAAACAAAAAGAGCCTCAAATATCAAGGGATGATATTTTGAATCAATTTAATGATGTAATGCAAAAATATCAAAATGATCTTACCTCTCAATCACTTCAACCACTTGAATATATTTCTCAACTCTCAAAATTAAATGGAAAAATTGATGGAACTCCAGAGATAATGTTTAATATAGCTACAATTTCTCTTTTGCTTGAACAGTATCAAAAATCATATGATCTTTATCTAAAATTGGTAAAAACAGATCATTTGGATAAAGCTTTCACTAATTTAGCATATTTAGCCTATAAACTAAATAAAATTCCAGATGTTATTGCTGTTTATAAACCATTTGTAGATAGTTTTAATAAAGAGAAAAAAATAGATGAAAATCTTTTGAGTAACTATGCAATGCTTTTGATTATGTCTGAAAAATATAGTGAAGCATTAGTACAGATTAGAACAATTTTATCATTTAATCAGTTAAGTATACCTGCATATCGCTCTCTTGCATATCTTTATATCTTAACAAAAAAATATGCACTTGCAGAAAAAACTATCAATTTAGCAATTAGCTACTCTCAAGAACCAACTAAAAAAGCCTCTCTCTATGTTATTCTTGCAAAACTTTTTGAAACAATGCAGGAGTCATCAAAAATGATGGCAGCATATAAACAGGCCCTAATATTAGATCCATATAATGTTGATGCAAATCTTGTTTTATCTATTTTATTTATGAAGCATAATGCAGGAAATCAGGCAACAGCATATTTGTCAAAACTTGTAGAAAAATATCCTTCTCATGTCCTTTATAGAAATCTATATGCAATATCTCTTAGAATGGCAAAAGATTTTAATAAAGCATTAGATGAGTATGATAAAATAGTTTCAGTTGCTCCAAACTATAAAGATGCCTACTACAATAAAGGGGTTTTGTATCAGAAGTATATGGGAAAACCAGAAGAGGCAATTAAAGCATTTCAAGAGTATAAAAAACATAATGGAACAATAGATGTCTCAAGTAATATTCAATCTTGTGAAAAAATGATAAAAGATATGAAAGAGATGGAAAATATGTAGGAGGGAATCATGAAAAAGTTTGGATCAATATTAATAATTATATTGCTATTCTCCTTTAGCAGTAATTTATTTGCAGAGGAGGCCTCTAATTCTGATGATAATACAAAAGTTTTTGACTTTGATGCAGCAGATATCTCTGGAACTAAAACAAAACCTGCTGGTTCAAGAATTGATGCATTAAATACATCAAAAGCAAAAACTCAAATAAGGCCAAGAGAGGATTTTTTACCAGAACTATCAAACTCAATCGATGAATTATAAGAGGATGTATGGATCAGTCATTTATTTCTGTTCAATTGATAAAAAATGGTGTAGTTGAGCAGTTGCTTTTATTTTGTGAAACACCACAAAAAGATTCTCAAATAGCCTATCAAGGTATATTAAGAATAGGAAGAATGAGTACATCTCATATAAGAATAGATGACCCAGATATGCCTAGACTTCACTCAACAATTGAGAATCATGAAGGTCTTTTTTCTCTTATGATGATGGGAGCCTCTAAAACACTTTATAATGGAACTGAATTTTCTGGAAAACTTGAGTTAAAAGATGGTGATGAGATATCTATTGGAGAGTGGACATTAAAGTTTTTTCCACAAAAAGATTTATCTGTAATTAATACATTAGAAATTGTAACACAGCAAAATAGTGAAGATTTTCCATTTAATACAGATGAATCTAGTGGAGTTAGAGAGGTTATATCAACAGTTCCCTCACTTGTAAAATCAGCAAACATGCTTTTAGATAACTCAAAAGAGTCTAGTTCCGAGATTCAACGAAGAGCTGAAGATAGAATTGCTAATCCATATTTTAACTTAGAGCCTGAAGATGGTATTTTACTTCAAAAAGTTGTTGGTAAAGGATTAGAAATCAAACACTATTGGCAAGGCAATATGATGTCTGCAATTTTGTATAAATCTCCAAAAGTTATTATAATTGGTGAAGAACCAAGTGATGATTTTTTTATAACAAAAGATAATCTTCCAAACAATAAATCCTTTATTATAAGTGATCCATCAAATGAGAAGGGTTTTAATGTATACTTTTTGCTAAATGGTGTTAAATATATTGAGGGCTCTGAATCATATAATTTAGAAGAGCTACTTCAGGCACATAAAGCAGCAACAAAAAGTGAATATCATGGAGCAATAAGATTAATTCATAAAACGAAAATTGCTTTTGAAACAGGTGATCATCGTTTTGAGATATCATCAGTTCCTGTGTTAGAGTCTTCATCTAAATTCTCTATTTTTGGAATGTTGGACTCTTTTAATCTGAAATTTAATGTTGTTTCAACTCTATTTCATATTGCTTTACTTGCACTTCTATTTTTAATGCCACCAGATATTGAATCTTTCTCAATTGAACAACTAAATGAGATTCCTGATAGATATGCTAGAGTTATTCTTGATACCCCTGAAGAGGAAAAAGTTAAACCTGTTGTAAAATTTGAAGCCACCGACACAAATTTAGCAAAAACAGAGTTCAAATCAAACAGTAAAAATAAAAATGTTGAGTTTAATACAACAAATTTTAATGTTGCTGGTTTAACTCAAAAACAGATTCAAGATAAAAGAATTGTTCAATCAACAGGGATTTTTAAAGTTGGTAAAAGTATGGGTGGCCTTGGTGGTGGAGGAACTTATGGTGGAATTCAGGATGATGATTTACGTTTAAGTGATAGTTCTGATATCTCTTCTGGTAATACAGGTGCACCTGGAATTCGTGGTGGAGGAACTGGTCCTGGA
This sequence comes from Anaeromyxobacter dehalogenans, assembly GCA_020718465.1. Lineage (GTDB taxonomy): Bacteria > UBP6 > JAFGXH01 > JAFGXH01 > JAFGXH01 > JAFGXH01. The sequence continues at coordinate 23,515 of DYRY01000007.1, forward strand.
GGTGGAGGAACTGGTCTTGGAGCTGGTGGTCCTGCAACTGGAGGTGAAAATTGGGGTGGTGGAAAAAATATAGGTATATCCAATATCAGCAATAAAAAAGTTGATAGAAAACTTAAAATAACAACAGACCCTGGTTCTATAACAGGAAACTTAACAAAAGAGCAAATTCAAAGAGTTGTAAATAAGCATCTTATGGAAGTGCGTTATTGTTATGAAAAAGAGTTAATGAGAAAACCAGAGCTTGCGGGTTCAATAACAGTAAAATGGAAAATAAATCCTCAAGGAGAGGTTACTGATGCTTCCATTGATGGTGGAACACTAAAAGATAATGCAGTTCACTCTTGTCTTGTTCAAAGAATTAAAAAATGGCGTTTTCCAGAACCACTTGGTGGAGGATTTGCTCTTGTAATTTTTCCATTTAATTTTCACTCAAATTAATGTCTTGAGGTGTTCATGAGATACTTATACATTTTTGCATTCATACTTATTTTTATGCCATTATCCCTTATAGCTCAAATGGATTTTGGTGATGAGGGTATGAGTTTTGGAGAAGAGGAAACCACAACTACTGAAACAAAAAAAGATAGTAATAGTGAATCTGTAAAAACAGATGAAAGTAAAAATGAAATAGGTTTAGAAAAGAATGAAAATTCAAATAACACTACTACTACAGGAACAGACTCTGAAGGTATGGATTTTGCCACAGATGAGGGATTCTCTTTTGATGAGGGGGAATTAAAAAATGAGGGTAAAATAACTCAAGAGGAGATGAAATTTGATGTTGCAGAGGTTGATCCAAATGCAGATAAAAATAAGAAAGATCTAAAAGAGGAGGTTAAAATTGTAACCAAACCTATAAGTTATATTGAGCGTGGTGGATATTTTAAAATGTCATATGGAACATTAATGTTTTTTTCACCCAAGCTCAATGGAAAAAATCTTGCAGAACAAGATTTAATAGGTGGAGAGTATAAAATATCGTTTGGTTACGATTTTACAGAAACATTCTCTGGAGAGTTTTATGCTTCATCAATGATGATTGGTGGTAAAGTAAAAGATGAGCAAGGGATTTTATACTCAAGTGATTTAAATGGAAAAGGAGTAGGAGTAGCCTTTAATTATCACCTTTATCATACAGATAGATTTAATTTTCAAATTTCTCTTGGTGGAGGAGTCTTTATAATTGATGATTCTCTTGATATGGAGGGATTAAAAATTCAAGCAGGTGGTCTTTTGGGTATTGAATACTATTTTCTATTAAAACATTTTTCTTTTCTTGCTTATGTTTCAGGAAACTATACTACTGGTTTTGATGCAATTGGAATCTCTGCGTCTGGTAGTGTAAAATATACCTTCTAATATGTTGTTCATAAAAAATAGAAAACAATTTAATTTTATTGTTTTAAAAATCTTAAATTGACCTAATTTAAAAACCTTAAATCAACTAATATTCTCTGAAGATAGTTATCAAGTGTAAATAGTGCAGTATGAGCAATTCCATTTAATGATAAGTGAAAAATAAATACTGTTGCAATTAAAGTAATTGGAAAGCTCATCATAAAAAGATTCATTTGAGGAGCAACTTTAGCCATTATACCTAAAGCAGTATAAACCAATAGAGAAGATACTAAAACAGGAGCAGAAAGTCTTACTGCAATTGTAAATAACTCTGCAAAATATATAGGTATAACTCTAAATTGAAAAAGTTGAGTAACATCCATTCCAAGAGGAAATAGTGTAAAACTTTCAATAGCTGTTTTATAAATAATGAGATGACCATTTGCAGATAAAAAAACAAGAAATATGGTTGTGTTCAAAAATTTGGATATGACATTGGATTGACTCATTGAAACAGGGTCAAAAAAGGAGGCAAGAGCAAAACCCCCCTGTTGACCAATGATTTGACCAGCAGTTTCTAACATAGACCAAACTATTTTTATTCCAAAACCAATTAATAGACCTAATAAAAACTCTTTAATTGCAAAAATAAGTGTTAAAAAGCTAAAAAATCCCTCAATATTTGGAATAGTCATAAAAATAACAAATGAGAATGTTAATGTGAATATAATTTTTACTTGCATTGGAATATTATTTTCTGAAGCAAATGGAGCTACTAAGAAAAATCCACCAATTCTCATTAAAATGAGTAAATATGTTATAAGATAGGAGTCAATAAACTCAAATATTTTCATTTTACTAATAGGAGATGTGTAAAAATATAGTCTGAAAATGTTGTTAGTCTATTAAGCATCCAAGGACCTAAAAGATACATAACAACACCTGCAACAAGCAGTTTAGGAACAAATGTTAGAGTCATCTCTTGTATTTGTGTAACTGCTTGAAATAGAGATATTATAACCCCAACAAAAAGGGCTGTTAAAAGTATTGGAAGTCCAATAACAGCAGCAGTTGTCATTGATTCATTCATTAAACTAATAACAAAATCTGTATTCATCCCATACCTCTAACTAAGATTAATAATAAAAACAAA
>DYRY01000007.1:26105-29463 GCA_020718465.1 Anaeromyxobacter dehalogenans
TAACAAAATCTGTATTCATCCCATACCTCTAACTAAGATTAATAATAAAAACAAACTTATATTAGTTTGTTTGAATTTAGTTAGCAATGATATTTCCAACTTCAAAAAATAATAAGTCATAAGATTTAATAAAATCGTTAAAATAATAGATATTTAAAATAGTAGCTAAAATAATACAAATATCAGAAAAAAAACATTTTTATATATTAGACATCATATAAATTCTTTACAATTAGTTAGCTATCCTATAAAATAGTAGTAGATTTTTTGGGTTTTAGACATGAAAAAAACTATTTTTCTTACTCTTTTAGTTCTATTTTTTAGTTGTAGTGAAGAGAAAAAAGAGGAAAAAATATTATGTTCACAAGAGGAACCTTATGGTGATTGTGAAGAAGAGAGTAAATATTGTTTTAAAGGTTATTGTATTCCTTATGGTGCTAAATGTGAAGCAGACCAAGTTATGGCTCCTTGTGAAAATAAAAGCTACAGTTGTAAATATGATGCCGAAAATCAGCTCTTTTTTTGTGAACAACAGGCCTGTTCAAAATCTGCAAAAGATGGTTACTGTCCTGAAGGAAAAACATGTTATCAAAATGAAACAACTCTCGTTGTATCTTGTGTTGATTTGTGTGATTTAGATACTCCATTTGGTATCTGTATTGATAAAACAACAACTTGTTGGGAGGGGGTTTGTCATCTAACAGATGGAAGATGCTCTCCATTAGATAAAACAGGTTTTTGTCCAAATAGTAAAAGCTGTGTTGAGGGTGTTTGTAAAGGTAATTGTTCATTAGAAAATCCAACAGGAGTTTGCATTGCTGGAAAAACATGTATTGATGGTGATTGTATTAATAATTCTGAATTATGTGATGATGTAAATAGAGTTGGAATTTGTCCAAGTAGCCAAATATGTATTGATGGTGATTGTGAATTTCTATGTTCTCCACTATATAAAACTGGCTATTGTCTAGATGTTGCACAACTTTGTAGTGATGGTGAGTGTAAAAATATATGCTCTGTTTTAGAACTTAATGGGGTTTGTCCAAATGATACACATAGATGTATTAATGGTGAATGTACTGCTCCATGTTCAACTACAAATACAACAGGTTACTGTAATAATGGAACGAAATGCTTTGATGGAAATTGTTTCTTTGAGTGTTCTCCAGAACATCCGGATGGTAATTGTGCTGGAGATAGCTATTGTATTGGTGGTGAATGTAAGGCTCCATGTTCTCAACAAAATCAAAATGGATTCTGTACTCAACAGTATTATGTTTGTATTGATGGAGTTTGTACTCTTGGATGTTCACCACAAAATAGAGTTGGAGAGTGTGTAAGCCAATATGAATATTGTGATTATGATAGTGGAAATTGCAAAATTTACCCCTGTGGTTCAAGAAATCCAACTGGTCCATGTTTAACAGATCCTAATCAGCAGTGTGTTGATGAAAGATGCCGAGATGAGTGTTCTCCTCAAATACCAACAGGTTTTTGTAGAGAGAGTGGATTTATTTGTGTGAGTGGATCTTGTATTAATCCATTAACACAACCATGTTCAACTCAATATCCTCAAGGAGTTTGCCAAGAGCATTATAGTTGTGTAAATGGAGTTTGTAGAGAGGCTAACTGTTCACCAGAGTATCCAACAGGTGCTTGTCCAGAGGGAAGAATTTGTGATAATGGTATCTGTATTTTACCAAATGCTTGTATTGATAATAGACCAATTGGTCCAAATCATGGGGCATGTTGTTTGAGTAATAATGATTGTGTAAAAGCAAATGGAGCCTACGAAGGTTTTTGCATAATTGATGAAACTGCTGAAGGGGCATATTGTATTGATATTTTTGCAAGAACACCATTTACTCCAAATGTTGGTTGTAATCATGACTCTGAGTGTTCTGATCCATATCCACAATATGGGACAGAACAACAGTATTATTGTAATCAACTAAATTATCCAACAATGGGGATTGAGATTGATGTTCGTTTTTGTATGAAAAATATTGACAACTGTTCATTTACACGAGCTGGAGATCCTGGTGTTGCATGTAATGTTCGTTGTGTTGATTCTGAGTGTAAATTTGGAAATCACTGTTTTCATGGGATATGTACAAGACAGTGTAATTTAGCTTTAGGTACATTTCAAAATAGAGTTTGTCCACAAATAAATGGAAGATATCTAGATTGTATGGTTGAGGGATTTAATTTTAATAAAATTGGGAAAAGTTATGATATAAATATCTGCTCATTAAGTTGTAAAAGTAATAGTGATTGTAGTTTAATTGAGGGATCAGAGTGTAAGCGTTTAGCTAAAACAGATACTGGTAGAAAACATTTTGTTTGTGATAATGAATTTCTTACTTCTGAAACAGTATTTTTGGGTGGATATTGTGAAGATGATTCTGTTTGTAGAACTTCTGTTTGTAATAAAAATGATAACTTATGCTCAACTCCTTGTGATGATAATGGAGATTGTGGGGTAAATGGATTTTGTCATTTTAATTATGGGGTTAAAAACAGTCCAGATGATACAATATATATGCAGTATTTTGGAGTTTGTAGATACTCTGAAACAGCAGTTGGTGCAACTTGTGTTTCAAATAGTGGTTGTTCAAATGGTAATGTTTGTATCCCCCAATTTGGAGAAAATAGTGTAAGTGGTATTTGTGGAAAACTTGAAAAAACACAACAAACAGATAGAGTTAACTATAAAAATATTGGTGAAACATGTAATAATACAACCGATTTTTGTAAAAATGATCATTGTATTGATGGAGTTTGTAGAGAATATTGTCAATCTACATCAACTTGTGGAACAAATAGTATTTGTAGTAAAAGTGAGGTTAGAAAAAGCTCTTTATATCAATCTGTTATTACCAATGGAACGCTTTATGCTGGTTTATGTAGACCACTTAATGGTTCAATGAGTAGTTGTAGTAACTCAATTAATCCTTGTCAAAATAGTGAAGTTTGTATCTATAACACCCCTAAAAAAGTTACTCAAAGTAGTGATATAGAGTATCTTTGTGTTGCAAAAAAAACAGGAAAAAACATTGGTGAAACCTGTAGTGAAGATTCTGAATGTCAAACACACACCTGCCATCCAACTGGAAATAGATGTACTGTTGCCTGCCAATCAAATGTACAATGTGAAGGATTTCCTCAAAATAGATGTAATATGAATGCAGCAGTTGTATCTGATATTGAAAGCCAAACTAATATCTATGCTGGTATTTGTGAGTAATGCTATTTTAAATTTCAAAATTCATATTTAGAATAATCAAAATTTAATTTTTAAATTATCCTTAATTAATATGGTCATATCCTTAATTAATATGGTCATATCCTTAATTAA
>DYRY01000007.1:29563-32598 GCA_020718465.1 Anaeromyxobacter dehalogenans
CTTAATTAATATGGTTATATCCTTAATTAATATGGTCAACTCCATTAATAGTTTTATCTCTTAAAGAAAAATATAAAAGAAATAATAATAAATTAACAGAGTATTTTAATATATTATAAGAAAAAACAGAAGTATGTTTAAAATTTTTATTAATTTATTGTTAACAAATTACGCAAGATTGCTATAATTTATTATCTTTAATTTATTATCTTTAAACAAAATAAGTGATTTTAATTTAGTTTTTAAATTATCTATTTTTTATAGTGAATAGTGATGATAAGTTTTACTTTTAAAAAATTATTGTTAATATTTTTTTTGCTTTTAAATAAAAATTAAAATTTAAAAATATATATCCAGATTCATCTATTGATATAATCTGTTTTTCATTTTTATTAACTTTAACTGTTTGATTATTTGGTGATATCTCTACATCTTTTACTAATATAACACCATTATCATAGTAAACTTTTACATCATACTGATTTGGATATACTTTTATTGTATCTCCAACTTTAAATGAGTAAATTGATTTTCCATCATCAAACGTAATCATTTTTCCATTCTCTGGCATTATAACAGGAATTTTATCTGTTTTGGGTGAGAAATTTAACTCTACTGTTTGAGACTCCCTCAAAGATAACTCAAAACTTCTATCAATTGTTTTAGCCTCACCAAAAGATACTATATACTCCCCTTCAGGAATATCAATACTATAACCACCATCAAAAAAAAATGATAAACCAAATTCACATTCAGCTAAATGGGGGCTACTCAAACAATTAAAACTCTCTTTTGATTTTATTGTTACAAAACTACTCCTATCTGTTATAAAATTAATATTAAAATACTCTATATCTTTGTAATAAAATTGATTACTCTCCAAAAGTTCCTCTTTTGTTATTTTTATATTTGGTAAATTATAAATCTCTTTATATGGAGTAAAAAGTATAGTATACTCTTGGTTATCTTTAAGTATTGTTGGATTTATAGTCGAATGTGTGAAATTTTCAAAAAAATATGTAAAAATACCTCGTACTCTAATGTTATTACTATATATTGAAATATCTGAAGAGTCTGTTTTATATTTTTCGTTTATATCTGTATGTTTTTCATAATAAAAATCATCTTTTTTAGTTGTATTGTTATCATAATCAAACTGACTTTTATTTTCTATTATGTTTTTTCTTTTTTTATTGCTATTAACTCTATTTTTCTCTTCAGAATAAATTGATAAAAAATCCTCTGGATAGTAGTTTTCAAAATTCTCTATTTTTAACTCAAATTGTTCAAAATAGTATATATAAAATGAGTATAAACTATTTTTATACAGATGAATAGGGGTATTTGAGGAGATAACTACCTCTTTTCTATTTGATAAATCATAAATTTTTACTGTAGATTCTCCAAATTTATCTTTAAAAATATCAAAATCACTAAAAGAGAAATAGATACTCTCATCTTTTTTCTCTGTAACTAACAACTCATATCCAGCATCACTAAAATACTCAATTTGATGACTCTCTTTTAAATCTCTAATTAATTTTGTAAATCTATATTTATCTCTATTCAAATGAGTAAATATTGAGACTGTTATCTCTTTTTGCTTTGTTTCATTTGCAATTAAATCAATAGCAAGAACTTTAATAGTATATTCACCTACAACTGCTGTTTTAAAAGATGCTAAACAACTATACTCTAAACTTTCAATTGAATATAACTCATCTGATTCAACACTATTTTGCTCTTTAACACTCCATATATATTTTGTCTTGGCTGATGTTTGTAAATCACATGCTGAAATAATAACTCTACTATTCACAACCCCTTGAGTTGACTCTGTATAAATTGTTGTATTTAATATTATAACAAAAAAAAACAAAATCATTACCATTAAAAATCTCTCTCAAAACAGTAATTATATCATAATAATTTAATTAAAAACAGTAAAGTTAATTGTAGATTTTTATTTAATTTAATTGTCTTTTATCATTTAATTTGATACAATCCACTGTTTTATGTTGGAGGTTAGGGTGTTTATAGATCTTGCAATCCTTGGATATTTAATTCTTTTTGGAGTTTTTGGATATTTTTCTGGGGCTTTAAGGCAAATATTTAAATTAATAACATTAGTTCTTGCCTATATTTTATCTAAACCTGTTGCAGGACTTTTTTATCATAAAGTTGCAGAGGGATTTAAAATACCAGACCAAGCAGCTTTTTTTGCTTCAACATTTGTAAGTTGGATTCTTTTATCCATAATTTTTAGTATTATATCATCATTTATAATTAGATTTTTAAAAAATTTAGGAAAAGGAGAGCTATCTGGTGTTGATAGTTTTGCTGGATTAGTTGTGTCTCTTTTAAAAAATAGTGTTATTGTATATTTTTTATTTGGTGTTGTTGCCTCTTTTAATTTAGTAACATTTACACAATATAAAAGTGGATATGATTATAGTAAAAAATCTATAATTTATACATTTGTTGAGAATAATAATATGGTTAAAAATATTTTTTGGATTGGTTATACATCAAGATTGGCCGATTTTTCACTTCTTGATGGAGTTCAAATTTATGTAGCCCATGATTCTGAATTTGCTAAAATTGTTAATAAACCAGAGTATGCAGAGGATTTGAAAAAACAAGGAAAAAATATTAAAGATCCAAAAAGTATGATGAGAGATGAGACTACTCAAAAAATTATAAAAGACCCCGATTTTCAAAAGTATATGATGAGTGAAAAAATCTCAAAACTAATTGAAGAGGAGAAAAGAAAAAAAATGACTCCATAAAATAGATAGAGTTAAGAGTAACTATTCCATTGAAACTTTTTAAATCCTCTCCCCAACCCCTCTCCACTACGTGGCGAGGGGCTTAAAAATGGAGAGAAAATTAAAAGAGTAAATAAAATATTAATTTTGTTTAATAAAAATATAGAAAATATAAATTAAACTAACAGATTAATTTTAAAAAGAACCACAACCCTCTCCCCAACCCCTCTCCACTACGTGGCGAGGGGCTTAAAAATGGAGAGAAAA
>DYRY01000007.1:32698-34848 GCA_020718465.1 Anaeromyxobacter dehalogenans
TAAAATATTAATTTTGTTTAATAAAAATATAGAAAATATAAATTAAACTAACAGAGTTTTTTTAATATTTTTGAATCAACATTAAGTTAAAGGATTGTGAATGAAAACAGTTTATGAAAATCTAATTTTTGGTGATAAAAATAGTGCAAAAAAAGGGATAGAGGAGAAAATAAAAAATGGAGAAGCAAAAGTAACTCTTCCATTAATACCATTTTTTGATGATGATAAAGATTGGATATCTTCAAAAGTTGAAGAGATTATAAGGCAACTTACAGCAGAACAAAGTGATGATTTTGAGTTCTGGGATGAGTTTATATTTTATATAACATATCTTGATGGTGGAGATAGATATCTTGAAGAGATTTATCCACAAATTGAGAATCTAAAATTAAAACTTGAGGTTGTAACCTCTATTTATGAGATAAATAATGAAAAAGGGAGAAGAGAGATTAAAAAATGGCTTGATTCTAGTGATATTGGAGAGCTTAGTGTTGCAATTTTTCTTATACATCAATTTAGAATCAAAGATTTAACTCCTCAACTTCATGAAATAATGAAAAGAAATATATCTGGAGAGTTAAAATATCAAATTATATTTACTCTTGGTGCTTTAGAGGATAGCAGAGTATATCCACTTCTAGTAAAAGGAGCAACTGTTAAAAATGATAGACAATTAGAGTATTTAGAGTCTTTAAAATATTATAAAAGTGAGGAGACAATATCTCTTTTAAAAAAAGAGGCCTCAAAATTTTTTCAAAACAAACTAATCAAATTAAAATTAGCAGAGATTTTATATAAACATGATGCTGATTTTTCAAATAAAATATTTAAAAAACATATTTTTTCAGGAAAATTAGATCTTCAAGGCTATGTTTTAGAGATTTTAACACTTTTCAAAAATAATAGTTTTATTGCTGATGTTGATACAATTTTTAAAAAGAAAGATCATTTTCACCTCTCAAGTTCAATTAGATATTTTGGAGCAATTAATAACTTTGGAAAACTTGATGAGATTAAAAATGACTATAAAATTGAGAAAAAATCGGTTAAACAAGAGGTAATTAAAGCTGTTATCTCTCTTGATAAAACAAAAGATTCTCTATATAGTTTTTATAAAACAGTTCAAGAGGATGACCAACTATACTTTTTGAAGAGAAAATCAGACTCTCTTTTAAAAAAGAGAGTTAAAAATATTTAAGTGTTACATTACTTAAATTTTTATAATGAAAGAGCTATTTTAGATTTTCAATTATTTATTCAAATAAGGGATTAAAAACACTTGAATTGAGTTTAGAGACTCACTAAGATTTAATTTTAAAAGATCATTCAAAAGGTTTGTTTTTTGTGTATCTGAAAGATTAATCTCAATATAATTACTACTTATATTTCTCTGATATACATTTGGGTCAATACTAAATAATCTACCTGCAACGTTTAATGGGTAGTATCTGCCTTTATAGTAAAGGTATAATTTATACTTATACTCTTTCAATAGTGGAATTATTTCAGTTAAAGAGTTGATTGTTAAATTTTCGTCAATTTTTAAAGTAAATTGATTTTCTTTTTTATTTTTAATTTTGTTTTCTGATTTATTTTCAGAAGAATCTAAGGAGTGGTTTTCTGTTATTTCATTTTTTTTAGTGTTGGTTTTAATTATTTTGTTTTCTGATTTATTTTCAGAAGAATCTAAGGAGTGGTTTTCTGTTATTTCATTTTTTTTAGTGTTGGTTTTAATTATTTTGTTTTCTGATTCTGATTTTTTTTCAATCTCTTCTTCTGTTTTTTCTGTTGTTGTTGGCTTATTTTCAGTAGTAGTTAATTTTTCTTTACCATCACTATTTATAAAAAAAACTACTAATAATAGTAAAGTAAGAACTACTGCCACTAAAAATATTATGCTATGTGTGATCTCTTTTTTTGTCATTTTACCCTCCTCTCCTAACACAATTCATCTAGCAAAAATAGTTCTAATATGAGTCATATTAATAGTAACTACTTTGCAGAAATTTTTTTTAATCTTTTTTTTAGAACTCACCCCTATCTACTTCGTAAATTTTCCCCTCTCTTTACTAAAGAGAGGGGATTAAGGGGAGAGTTGTGTGCTAAAAATAGTTAATTTATCAAAATTATAAATTCCACTAAGTAGTTAC
>DYRY01000095.1 GCA_020718465.1 Anaeromyxobacter dehalogenans
GTAATAGACTTAGTTTTTGTTGTTTGTTTTTAAAAGAAAAGCTTTAAGTACTATTGAAATCTCAAATTAAGTTAAAAAAGTGGTATAATTTATTTTTGTTAATTCTGTTTTTAGGAGGTTTTATGAGAATTTTTCTTTTTACAATATCTGTTTTATTTGTTTTAGTTGGTTGTTCTGAAAGTAAATCTGATAGATGTGAAAAAGCATTTAATAATGTTATTGCACTTACAAAATCAGACCCTGATATGCAAAAAAATCCTGATAGATTAAAATCAAGATTAGAGAAACTTCAAAAAAGTAAAAGACACGAAATGAAAGAGTGTGTTGGGGAATTTACACCTCAAGAGTTAGATTGTTTTATTGGTGCAAAAACAATAAGAGATTTTAAAAAATGTAAGTAAAAATTTATGTTATATGTAGTGGTTCTCCCAATCCCAAATTGTTGACTCTAATCTCATTCCAAGTGATGCCTCTCCAATTAAATCTGTGGCATTTGGTGCAACAATATGAACTCCTAAAATCTCTCCATATTTTTTTTCGTAAATAACTTTAACAAATCCATCAGAATTTCCATCTGCAAGAGCTTTTCCATTTGCTGAAAGTGGAAATTTTCCTGTTTCAACTAAAAATCCTTGTTCTTTTGCTTTATCCTCACTTAATCCTATTGAGGCAAACTCTATTGAGGCATAAAGATTAAATGGCATCATATCATAAGGAATATCTTTTTCATTACCAAGAATTGTATCAATAACATAAGAGCCCTCTGTTGATGCAACATGTGCTAACATGATTTTTCCATTTACATCACCAACTGCATAAACATTTGGCAATGTTGTTCTACATTTTAAATCAGTTTTAATAAAACTGTTTTCAACTACTAAACCTTGAGCTATAAGGTTATTAAGTGATGAAATATTCCCTTTTCTTGATATTGCAGATAGAAAGATTGTATTTTCACTACTATCATCAATAGTAAACTCTTTAGATAGTTGTAGATTAATTTTACTTTTTTTTAAGATTGCTGTTTTTCTCATGAATCTCAACTTTGACTCCTAGAAGTGAAAAAAGAAGAGCAAACTCAATTCCAATAACACCTGCACCACAAATAACAATTTTCTCAAGAAGTTGAGCAGAGGCTAGAAGTGATTTAGATGGAATACAACCCCAATTAAGACAAACTCCTCCAATATTTTCTTTTTCAATTAATGCTGTTTTTAACCCTTTTTGAGCTCCTCATTTACTTATCTATTTATAGTAAAAAATTTAAATTTTCACAATTTTTAAATCTTACCTAAAAAAAACAAAATTAATAGCAAAAATTTTCTTTTAATTAGTAACTTCAAATGTACTAAATAGTAGTCAATATTAGAGAGATTTTTTATAAACTCTGTTAAAAAGCTCCCAGCAGTTGCACCATCACCAACAAAACCAATAGCTAAACGACCTGTTTTTTTGAATTTCTCTGCATATGCTAATCCAGTGCAACTCTTGTTTTAAGCATTACAAGGATAGCCCTCTAATATTTGAGAGTCACTCATAAGAGGAATCTCATTTATAGGATTTATTTCACCATTCTCATTCATTATTTCAAGTTTTTTCCCTCTCTTGGGTCAAAATTTTCAAATATTCACCCTCCAATTTACTATATTGTAAAAGATAAATCAAAAATCATCCAACTTACTTATACTAAATAAAAGATATAAATTAAGAATCCTCTAAATTTATTTATTTATTATTTTTTTTAAACACTTTAAGATAAAAAATCATTTCTAAATTATAAGCAAAAATTGATAATATTATCAATTTTTATAAAATATTAACTATAAAATAGTATTAATTTGTAATTATTCCATTTTAATACTGTTATTTCACAATTTTTTTTTTGATTCTTATCTAAAATCAATCTATAATGGTAAAATGGAATATCCAATGAGGGCTTATGAGAAATTTTTTTATAATTGGCTTTAAAGCAGCAGGGAAAAGTGATTTTGGAATGAAGCTCTCCAATAAATTGGAGTGGTTGTATGTTGATATAGATCAGCTTTTACTTATGAGGAGTGGTTATAAAACAGCATATGATATGTATATTGATATTGGAAAAGATAATTTTTTAAAAAAAGAGGCAGAGGTTGTTCAAGATTTACTTAGTAAGCAACTTTGTGAAACAGTGTTTTCTCTTGGAGGCATGACACCACTAAATCCTTATGTAAATCTATTTGAATTAAAAGAGCATGGAGTTGTTGTTCTTCTTGATACACCATTAGAGAAAATTAAGGAGAGAATTAAAAAACTTAGAACTATCTATCAAGATTTAGATGTCGATGCCCTATATCATGAAAGAGTTCCTCGCCTTAGGCTTATGGCTGATATTGTTGTTTCGAGTTATGAGATGGAGGAACCAGAGGAGTTTTTATAAAAATCAAAAACATATAAGTAGCAATATTATCTAATTGAGTTTTTATATTTTTAATAAAAAAAACAGGATTTAACATTAAAGATATCTTATTATTTTTATTTAAAGAATAAGTTAAATAAATAATTATAAAAAAAGGTAATAATTTTAAAGAGATATTAATAGATATTTTTAGTATTATTAATAAATGTTTTTTTTTAATAAATTTAGTTGATAATTACTTTAGAATTTAGTATATCCTTATCAAATGAGAGTGGAGTGCAATGGTACTCTATTATAAAGTTATCAATATTAAAAATCAAAACCAAGTCTGGAAAAATTAGTGGAAAGGAGTGGGTATTATGGCTTATCGTGGAAAATGTTCATCGAATCAATGTTTTAAAGAGCTTGAGAAGTTTATTGATGAGTTATCTGAAAAAAAAGGGTCTCTAATCATGGTTTTGCATAAAGCACAAGAGATTTTTGGTTATTTACCACCAGAAGTTCAGGAGTTTGTTGCTAAAAAGTTAGAATTATCTCTTGCAAAAGTTTATGGTGTTGTGAGTTTCTACACATTTTTTACAATGACACCAAAAGGAAAATTTCCAATCTCTGTATGTATGGGAACTGCATGTTATGTTCGTGGTGCTGAAAAAATTCTAAATGAGTTTAAAAGAGTTTTATCTCTTGAGGTTGGTGAAACAAGTGATGATGGTAAATTCTCAATTGATGCACTTCGTTGTATTGGAGCTTGTGGTTTAGCTCCTGTTGTTCTTATTGGAGATAAAGTTTATGGAAGAATATCTGCAAATGATGTTCAACATATTCTTGATGAATATAAAGATGCTTAGGAGTTAGATTAAAGAGATGAAATTAAAAGAGATAATTGATCTTTTAGAGGGTAATTTGTTATGTGGTAAAGAGAGGCTTGATGATGATTTACAGTCTGCTTTTGCCTCTGATTTAATGAGCGATGTTTTGACTGTTGCTGATTCAGAGATTCTTCTTATCACTGGACTTGCAAATATTCAGACAATAAGAACCTCTGAGATGTCTGATATCTCTCACATACTTTTGGTTAGAAATAAAAAGGCAACAGTAGAGATGCTCTCTCTTGCTATTGAAAATGGTATAGCTTTGATAGAATCTCCATACTCTATGTTTAGAGTGTGTGGGATTCTATTTAACTCTGGATTAAAACCAGTTTTTTAATTTTATAAATAAAAAATTAAAAATAGTTTTTTTCTTTTTTATGAATAGTTAGTTTTAACCCACAGAAAATAATATTTATATATTTTGTAATTAATTTTTATGACTTTGGAGTAATTTTGAATTTTAACTTTCATATTATTGGTGGAGATTTTTCAAACGCAGGTGTTGCATCAAGTGAGGTTAAGAAAGTTTTAAAAAGACTCAATGTTGATTGTATAATTATTAAAAGAGCAGTTGTTTCACTTTATGAAGCAGAGGTGAATGTTGTAGCTCATGCTTTTGAGGGTGATATATTTATTGATATATCATCTGAAAAAATCTCTATTATTTTGAAAGATAAAGGTCCAGGAATTGAGGATATCTCAAAGGCAATGGAGGAGGGATTTTCAACTGCCTCTCCAAAAGTTAGAGAGATGGGGTTTGGGGCTGGAATGGGACTACCAAATATTAAAAGGAATAGCGATTTTATGGAGATAGAGAGTGTTGTAGGGGTTGGAACAACTCTAACAATTGAGATAAACATTAAGAGTAGTGGAGAGTAGAATGAGACATGATGATCTAAAACCATTTCATCATGCGTTAAAAATATTAGAGAATAAGTGTACTGGGTGTGTTCACTGCATGAGAGTTTGCCCAACTGATGCTATAAGAATTTTTTCTGGAAAAGCACATGTTGATCAAAATAGATGTGTAGATTGTGGTGAATGTCTTAATGCTTGTCCTATGAATGCAATTGTTGTTGAACAGGATGATTTTAATAAAATATTCTCTTTTGAAATTAGGGCTCTCCTTGTTCCTGCAATGTTAATTGGGCAGTTTCCAGAGGATATTGTTGAGTCTCAAATACTTACTGCTCTTCATGAGTTGGGTTTTACACATATTTTTGAGGTTGAGACTGTTGTTCCTTTTTTAAATGAAATTTATATTGATTACCAAGAAAAAACTAATAAAAAACCTTTAATATCCTCTTTTTGTCCTGCTATTGTTAGATTAATTCAGGTTAGATTTCCATCTCTTGTTGGAAATATTACAGAGCTTAAGGCTCCACTTGATATTGCTGCTCTTTATGTTCGCAATCTGCTTGAAAGAAAAAAAAGGAAAAAAGATAAGGATAAAAATGTTGGTGTTTTTTATGTAACTCCTTATAAAATTGTAAGAAAATAGTATCTATTTTCTTTTCTTTAATTAAAAAAATAAGAATTTTTTTTTATTTTTTAAAAGAGATATAAAGAAACTCTTTTTTATTTTTAAGAATATTAAGAAAAACTTTAAAGGATTTTTGTGTCACTATATAAAGCAGATTTACATATTCATACACTACTATCTCCTTGTGGAGATTTGGATATGACTCCATCCACTATAATAAGTGAGGCAAAAAATAGAGGTTTAAATATTATAGGAGTAATAGATCATAACACAACTCTTCAGGCAAAAGTTATAAAAGAGAGTGGTTTAGAAAATGATGAATTTCTTATACTAACTGGAGTTGAAGCTTGTAGTTCTGAAGAGGTTCACTCTATTGCTCTATTTGAAGATTTGGAGGCTTTATATAAATTTCAGGAGGTTTTAGATAGATATCTTCCTGAAATTGAGAATATTCCAGAGATTTTTGGAGATCAAGTTGTTGTTAATTTTGAAGAACAGATTATTTATGAGGAGAGTAGATCTCTTTTGTCTGCTTTAACAATCTCTTTAGAAGAGATAGAACAAATTGTTCATGAATTAAATGGTATTTTTATTTTGGCTCATGTTGATAGAAACAGCTATTCTATATATAGTCAATTGGGATTTATTCCTAATAACATCAATATTGATGCAATTGAGCTTTCAGCATCTTGTGATATTAGTGGTTTTATTAAACAACATCCAGAACTTAATAATTATCCAATTATTAGAAGTTCAGATGCTCACTATCCCAATCAGATTGGTATTGTTTCAACTATTTTTGATTTGGATAAATTAGAGTTTAAAGAGATAAAAAAAGCAATAAAAGAGAGAAAAATAGTTTTATAGAGATTTTTATGAATGAGATTGCACTACATATTTTAGATATAGCTCAAAACTCAATAAGGGCTGGTGCCTCTAAAATCTCTATTCAATTTATTAAAAATAGTGTTGAGAAACTTTATGAATTTAGAGTTAAAGATAATGGTGTTGGTATTGATGAGCAGATGTTAAAAAAAATAACAGACCCATTTACAACAACAAGAAAACATCGAAAAGTTGGATTAGGATTATCTCTTCTTGAACAAAGTACAAAACAGAGTTTAGGAGAGATGAAAATATTATCTTTTATTAATAAAGGAACAACTGTTTATGCCTCTTTTAATTATGAGCATATTGATTCTTTACCTATTGGTGATTTAACATCTATAATTACTATCTTAATAACAACAAGTAGAGATATAAATGTTGTTTTTGATGTGCTATCTGATTCTCAAATATTTTCAATATCAACAGAGGATATTTTGAATGAGATTGGTGATGATGTTCCATTAGGACATATAGATGTTATCTCACTTATAAAAAATATGATAAATCAGGAGTTGTTAGAGTTACAAATATATGGTTAATTGTTTTAGATAGATTTTTTTGTGGAGGAAATTGTATGGCAAAAGTGCAATCACTTGCTGAGCTAAAAAAACTCAGAGAGAGTATTAAGTCCAGTGTGGATTTAAGAGAGAAGGGGAATAATATTGAAGAGATGGTTCTCATTAAAGTTGCTATGGCAACTTGTGGTATTGCTGCTGGTGCAAAAACTATTATGAATAGTTTTATTGATGAGTTGAAAAAAGAGAAAATTGAGAATGTTGTAGTTACTCAAACTGGTTGTATGGGATATTGCCATTCAGAACCAACTGTTGAGATAACTCTTCCTGGAAAAGAGGGGCTTATTTTTGGCAATGTTGATGAGAGAAAAGTTAAAGAGCTCATTGAGAGATATATTAAAAATGGGGATTTGGTAGATGGAATCATACCAAACAACTATAAAACTATTGAGTAATAAAGGAGAGCATTATAATGGCTGGTTATAGAATGCATGTACTAATTTGCGGTGGAACTGGTTGTGTTGCATCTGCAAGCGATACTCTAATTTCAAATTTTAAAAAAGTATTGCAAGAGAAAGGGCTTGAAAATGAGATTCAGGTTGTTAAAACAGGCTGTTTTGGTTTTTGTGAAAAAGGTCCTGTTGTTAAAATTGTTCCCGATAACACTTTTTATGTTCAGGTAAAACCAGAACATGCAACAGATATTATTGAAGAACATATTATTAAAGGTAGAAAAGTTGAGCATCTTCTTTATGTTGATCCTGAAACAAAAGAGAGGGTTTCAGACTCAAAACACATGGATTTTTATAAAAAACAGATGAAAATAGCAACAAGAAATTGTGGCTTTATAAATCCTGAAAATATTGAAGAGTCTATCTCTTGTAATGGTTATGAGGCTTTAGGAAAAGCACTTACAGAGATGACACCAGAGTCTGTTATTGAAGAGATAAAAGTTTCTGGAATGAGAGGTCGTGGGGGTGGTGGTTTTCCAACTGGTTTAAAATGGCAGATTGCTCGCTCTTTTGCAAGTGATGTTAAGTATGTTGTTTGTAATGCAGATGAGGGAGATCCAGGTGCTTTTATGGATCGCTCTATTTTAGAGGGAGATCCACACTCTATTCTTGAGGCAATGGCAATTTGTGGTTATGCTATTGGATCACAAAATGGTCTTATTTATATTCGTGCAGAGTATCCATTAGCGATTCATCGCTTGAAAATAGCTATTGAACAAGCAAGAGAGTATGGTTTTCTTGGAAAAAATATTTTTGGAACAAACTTCTCTTTTGATATTGAGTTAAAATATGGTGCAGGTGCCTTTGTTTGTGGTGAAGAGACAGCACTTATTCGTTCAATGGAGGGAGAGAGAGGAGAACCCACAACAAAACCACCATTTCCAGCAGAGTCTGGTTATTGGGGAAAACCAACAAATGTTAATAATGTTGAGACACTTGCAAGTATTCCTGTGATTTTGATTAAAGGTGGTGCTTGGTATAGCTCTATTGGAACAGAGAAATCAAAAGGGACAAAAGTTTTTGCCCTTGCAGGAAAAGTAAATAATGTTGGTTTAATTGAGGTTCCTATGGGAACATCATTAAGAGAGATCATTTTTAATATTGGTGGTGGTAT
The DNA here is from genome assembly GCA_020718465.1 of Anaeromyxobacter dehalogenans. Lineage (GTDB taxonomy): Bacteria > UBP6 > JAFGXH01 > JAFGXH01 > JAFGXH01 > JAFGXH01. Next base: position 7,780 of record DYRY01000095.1, read on the forward strand.
TAAAGATGGTAAAAAATTTAAAGCGGTTCAAACAGGTGGACCAAGTGGTGGCTGTTTATCAGAAAAAGATTTAGATACCCCTATTGATTATGATACATTGATTGAGAGAGGCTCAATGATGGGCTCTGGTGGAATGATTGTAATGGATGAAGATGACTGTATGGTATCTATTGCAAAATTCTATCTTGAATTTACTGTTGATGAATCTTGTGGAAAATGTACACCTTGTAGAATTGGAACAAAAAGACTTTTAGAGATGTTAGAGAAAATTACATCTGGAAAAGGAACAATGAAAGATCTTGAAAAAATGAAATATCTTTGTAATGTAATAAAAGATACATCATTATGTGGTCTTGGTCAATCAGCACCAAATCCAATTCTCTCTACTCTTCAGAACTTTTGGGATGAGTATGTTGCTCATGTTACAGAGCAAAGATGTCCTGCTGGTCAATGTAGTGCACTTCTTCGTTACTATATTCTTCCAGATAAATGTATTGGTTGTACAGCATGTGCACGTGTTTGTCCTGTGACCTGTATCTCTGGTAAAGTGAAAGAGGTTCATTTAATAAACCAAGACACATGTATTAAATGTGGTGCTTGTTACAGTAAATGCCGTTTTAATGCAATTATAAGAAAATAGAGGGAAAATCATGGAAAAACTACTAAATGTTACAATAGATGGAAGACAGATTGCAGTTCTTAAAGGGACAACTGTTGTAGAGGCTGCTAAAAAACTTGGTATAAAAATACCAACACTTTGCCATTTGGATCTTCATAGTTATAAAATGGTTAATAAAGCTGCCTCTTGTCGTATTTGTGTTGTTGAGGTTCAGGGAAGAAGGAATTTAGCACCTGCTTGTGCAACACCTGTTTTTGATGGAATGGTTGTAAGAACAAATACAATAAGAGCCCTTAATGCTCGTAAAATTGTTCTTGAGTTAATGCTTTCAGATCATCCAAAAGATTGTCTTGTTTGTCCTAAATCTGGGGAATGTGAACTTCAGGAACTTGCAGAGCGTTTTGGTATTCGTGAGATAGAGTATCAAGGTGAGGAGTCTCATTATAGAAAAGATTTCTCTCCATCAATTATTAGAGATATGGATAAATGTATTATGTGTCGTCGTTGTGAGACAATGTGTAATGATGTTCAAACTGTTGGTGCACTATCTGGAGTTAATCGTGGATTTAAAGCAGTTGTTGCAACAGCTTTTGAGATTGATATTGAGGATTCTGTTTGTACATATTGTGGGCAATGTGTTTCTGTTTGTCCAACTGGTGCTCTTGTTGAGAAAGACCACACTTGGTCTGTTGTTCAGGCTCTTGCAGATCCAGATAAAATTGTTGTTGTTCAAACAGCCCCTGCGGTTCGTGCTGCTCTTGGTGAGGAATTTGGCTACGAAGCTGGAACTCTTGTTACAGGTCAAATGGTTTCTGCACTTCGTCGATTAGGATTTGATCATGTATTTGATACAGATTTTGCTGCTGATTTAACAATTATGGAGGAGGCTTCAGAGCTTCTTGATCGTTTGAAAAGATATTTAAGTGGTGATAAATCTGTTAAATTACCTATTCTTACATCATGTTGTCCTGCTTGGGTTAAATTTTTTGAACATCAATTTCCTGAACTTATTGATATTCCATCTAGTGCTAAATCTCCACAACAGATGTTTGGTGCAATTGCAAAATCATATTTTGCAGATATTTTAAATATCCCAAGAGAAAAGATGGTTGTTGTTTCTGTTATGCCATGTATTGCCAAAAAATATGAAGCAGGACGTGAGGAGTTTTCTGAAAATGGAGTTCCAGATGTAGATATTTCTATCTCAACAAGAGAGTTAGCACGTCTTATTAAACAGGCTAATATTAAATTTCGCCAACTTCCAGAGGAGGATTTTGATAATCCACTTGGTATGTCAACAGGTGCTGGAGTTATTTTTGGTACAACTGGTGGTGTTATTGAGGCTGTAACTCGTACTGCTTATGAGTGGTATACAGGAAAAGAGCTTGGTCAAGTTGAATTTGAGGAGTTAAGAGGTCTTGAGGGAATTCGTAGTGCAAAAGTTAAACTTGGTGATTTTGAAATCAATATTGGTATTGCACATGAGCTTGGAAATGCAAGAAGACTTCTTGAAGAGGTTAAAACAGGGAAATTGATGTATCATGCAATTGAGATTATGGCTTGTCCTGGTGGATGTATTGGTGGTGGTGGTCAGCCATACCATCATGGTCATGAAGAGATTCTTGCAAAACGTCAAAAAGCTATCTATTCTGAAGATAGAAGCAAAGAGATTCGTAAATCTCATGAAAATCCATTTATTAAAGAGGTTTATGAGAAATATCTTGGAAAACCTCTTGGTGAAAAATCACATCATCTTCTTCACACAAAATATTTCAAACGTCATAAATATTAATTGATAATTTAAAACTATCAATATTATTTTAGATTTAAAATAGCTTGTAACTTTTTACTAGAATTATATATATTTTTATTTTTTTTATAGCGGATTTCATTTTCCACTACATGAAAACATGTAAACATGTACCGGATTTCATTTT
>DYRY01000008.1 GCA_020718465.1 Anaeromyxobacter dehalogenans
AGAGATTGATTTTCATGATTTTAGATTTTAAAATTACAAAATAGAGATTGATTTTCATGATTTTAAAATTATAAAATTACAAAATAGAGATTGATTTTCATGATTTTAGATTATAAAATTACAAAATAGAGATTGATTTTCATGATTTTAGATTTTAAAATAACTAATCAGAAATGTTTTTACTGTTTTTAAAACTGAATTATAATTTTTTAAATATATTTTTTATATTTTTTAACTTTTTTATATGATTATAATTTTTAAAATAATATAATTTTTATTTAATTTTTCTTTTTCTTTGAGCAGTTTGACCTTTAACTTTCTCTATTTTAGATAGGTCACCAAATTGTGTAATAAAATTTTTTGAGATAAACAATGTTTTTAGATTTGATAAATTTGAGATTTTTGATACATCTTCGATAAGATTTTTATCTAAATCTAACCAATCAAGAGTTGTTAAAGTTAATAAATTATCGATATTTTCGATTAAATTTCCCTCTAAATCTAATTTAGTTAGTTTTGGAAAATTTGAGAACTCTGAAAATTTTGGTAAATATTTTATTTGATTATGTTGAAGAATTAGCTCATTAATATTTGCTAAATTTAAAATAGAATTTATGTCTGAAATCATATTTTCAGATAAAAAAAGTTTTTCTAAACTACCTAAAAACTCTAAAGATGATATATTTGAGATTTGATTACTCTCTAAATCCAACCATTTTAAAGTTTTTAAATTTTTTAATCCATCAACATTTTTTAAATTATTATACTCTAAATCTAATTTTACTAATTTTGGCAAATTCATGTTTTCAGGAATTTCTGATATCTTATTATACTCTAAATTTAGCTCCTCAAGATTTTGAAGCTCTAAAATTGAGGAGATATCCTCAATTTGATTATACTTTGCGTTTATTTTTCTTAATTTTCTTAATTTTTTTAGTGGGGTTATATCTTTAATCTGATTATAACTAATATCAATCTCCTCCAAGTTTGGAAACTCTTGAAGTTGAGAAATATCTTTTAATCCATGTGTTGAAAAAGAGATTTTTTTCACACTCTCTTTACCTTTTAAACCATTTAGATTCAAAAGTGGTTCTCCTTTATTTTTACAAATAATCGAACTATTATCTTTTTGTGAGTGCAAACAATCTAAAAGAGATAAATTTATTTTTTTCTCCTCTTTATCACAAGATAATATTAAAAAAAATATAGCAAACAAAATAAAAAAAGATTTTTTATTTTTATTATCTTTATTATCTTTTATAAAAAAAGATTTTTTTTCCATCTCTTTCACTGCATCTCCATTATATTTTTTTGAATCAACTTTGAGTATTTAAAAATCACACTATAAAGCTCATCAATCATTGATTCTGGAATTATCTCTAAATTAAGCTCTTTTATAACATTTTTTAGAAAATCCTCTCTATTTGAGTCTGTTATTAATAATCCAAATCTCTTTTTTATGTCGGATATTTTTTTAGCAACCTCAAGTCGATATGATAAAGTTTGAAATATATCAATATCACAATCTAAAATTTCATCTCTTAATCTCTTAAGCTCATTTTTATAGTCTATTTTTGAGTTATCAACATTTTTAGAGTTTTTTTCATCAAAAGAACTGATAAATTCTTTCTCGATTTTATTTTGGTCTAAAATAGCATCCCATAATGTTATAGCACACATTGAATTTATAACTGGAGTAACACGAAAACCAAAAAAACTATCATGCCTTCCATTAATTTTTATAATCTCCTCTTCACCAAATATATTAAGAGTTTTCTGCTCGAATGGTATAGATGATGCTCCACGAAATGCTGTTTTTATAATAATATCATTACCATTAGAGATTCCTGCATTTATTCCACCAGCATGATTTGAAAGAAAACCATTTTTATCCATCCAATCATTTGATTCTGAGCCTTTTTGAAAACCAAACATAAAACCATCTCCAAACTCAACCCCCTTTACTGCTGGAATTGAGAATATAGCTTTTGAAAGCCTTCCATTTAGTTTTTCAAAAACAGGATCTCCAATACCAACAGGTAACCCAAATATTTTTGTCTCAATAATACAACCAATTGAGTCCCCATTCAGAGTTTTAAGATAACTATCCACCTCAAAATCAAAGTTAAAACCAGTTTTACATTGTAGTTCACCAATTCGAATCACTTTTGAAATAATTTTAACTCCCCTCTCTTCTAATAATTTTATTGCTAATGCTCCAGGAATAACTCTTGCTACTGTTTCTCTTGCAGATGCTCTTCCTCCACCTCGATAATCTCTTATTCCATACTTTTTAAAAAATGTATAATCTCCATGTGATGGTCTAAAAAGATTTTTTAAACTGTTATAATCAGATGATTTATGCCCTCTGTTTCTAATAATAACAACAATTGGAGTTCCAAGAGTTTTTCCTTCAAAAACCCCAGATAAAATCTCAATTTCATCATCTTCAACTCTTGATGATGTATGTTTTAATATGGAAGTTTTTCTCTCCTCAAGCAGTTTTTTTATTAACTCCTCATCAAAAAATATATTTGGCTGAACTCCATCAATTAAAACCCCTATCGCATTTGAGTGAGACTCTCCAAATGTTGATATTTTAAATCTATTTCCAAACTGATTTGATATGTTTTCCATAATTAACCTGAAAATTTATTCTCATCCATATAATTCGAAATAATCAACTATCTCTATCTATTTTTCCATTCATAACTCTAAATTTCTGAAAATTTTCAGAAAAAAGCTCTAAAAACGAGTTATCAATCTCTGTTGATGTTATAAATGTTTGAGCTTTCTCATTTTGTAAAAATTTTAAAAGATACTCTTTTCGATTAATATCAAGCTCACTAAAAAGATCATCAAGTAGTAAAATTGGATACTCTCCAATTTCATGAAAGATATAGTTTATATGAGCTATTTTTAAAGCTAAAATAGATAATCTTATCTCTCCTTGACTTCCAAAATTTCGTATATTTTTTCCATCTCTTATGAAAGAGAAATCATCAAGATGAATACCAGATAGTGTTCTTTTTCTTGTACTCTCATTAAAAAAACTATTTCTTAGATTTTTCAAAAAAATCTCCTCTGATGAGTAATCAAACTCTGTATTGTAGTTTATTTTAAAAAAAAGCTCACCACCTGTTAATTTTTTTAGTATATCATCTAAAAATGGGGTTACTTTTTTTATATATTGAACTCTTTGTTTAAATATAGAGATTGATGTAGAGCTAAATTTCTCATCTATAACATCAAGAAGCTGTTTTTTTGTATAGTCAAGTGGCTCTTTTAAAAGCTGATTTCTCATTTTTAAAAAATGCTCATACTCTTTTAAAAGAAGATAGTAGTTTTTTGAGATTTGAAAAATAGATTTATCAAAAAATTTTCGTCTTTTCTCTGGTTCTCCTTTTATTATCAATAAATCATCTGGAGAAAAAAGCATAGTTTTAAAATTATAAAGATACTCCTGTACATTTTTTATAGAGTCCTGATTCCATAAAATCTGTTTTTTATCTCCATTTAGTTGAATTGATACTCTATCCTCTTTTACTCCAACCCACTCTGAATATAACGAAAAAAAACTCTCTTGAAAAAATATAAGATTTTTACTCAACAAATCTCTAATTGGCTTAAGATTTGATGTGAAATATATTGACTCTAAAAAATTTGTTTTTCCATTTCCATTTCTTCCCCAAAAATAGTTCATTTTAGGATGAAATGTAAGATTCTCTTCTGATATATTCCTAAAATTCAATATTTTTATTGATTTTAAATACATGAAACATCCTAAAACATTTTAAGAAATACATAAAAAAAATATTAAACATTTTTGAAGAATCGAATAATCTCTCTAATATGTTCTATAAATTTTCCATCAAGAGTTAGTTGTGCAACAGCATGAGCTGTCTCATTTTTAAGATTCTCATGCTCTTTTTGGTTTTTTGCCTCAAAACTATCTAATTTTTTTTCAATCTGTTTTGCTAAAGATTTTATATTGTTAATCTCTTCATTCCACTGAAAAGCTTTTGATGTTTTAGATGAAGCATCTAACATTTTTTCAAGAGAATCAACTGTATTTTCCAGAGTTGAGACTCTATTTTTAAAAGTGATAAGGTCATCTGCAGGATATCTTAACTCTCTACTAATACCACTTAAACGAGCAACAATATAATCATGTGCTCTAATTGCAGGACGAAGAAGAGTTAATAGAATTGCAGCAACAGAACTAATATAACCAACAGGACTAATTTGATAGTATGATATTAAATATAATCCAATTGCAGAGGCAATATGAAGAATTAATGCAATAGTGATAGCTTTTGTTTTTAATTTTTGAACAAACAAGACCTCACTATCTTTAACATTAATATTTTTTTCCTTTGAGCTTGTAGCTGTATCTAAAACTGCTTTTGCATGAAAATATAGATTCCAAGGAACAGTAACAATAATCATTAGCCACCAAAAACTTGCTAAACCAATTCCCCAATCAATAATATCACCACGTGGAACATCCATCCACTTTAAAATTCCAAAAATAATCAAAACAACAAATGATATTCCAAAAAGAGCACTAATAAAAGATGAAAAACTTCTATTTCCCATAAAAACTCCTTTAAAACTAATGTTTTTTTGTGTAATCAAAAAAATCTGTAAAAATAATTAATGATTATTTTATTCAAAACATTTTAATATAGATTCAACAGCACTTTCAACAGAGAAAACCTCTTTTAAAAGTCTAAAACTATTTTTTCCGACTTCATCTCTTAAATTTTTTGATAAAAATTTAACACAATTATTAAAAAATAGTTCATCATCACCATTAATTGATATTAGTCCAGCATTATAACTCTCAACTAACTCTTTTAAATCATTTCCGATATTAATACTTCCCAAAATAGGAGTACTATAACTCATATATCCCAATAATTTTCCTGGAAAATTATGTGTTGTATGTTTTTTATGGAGTGAGAATAGACCAACATCAATTTCAGATAAAATCTCATCAAAAACATCTTGAGAAACAGAAGATAAAAGAGTTGTATTTGTAAGGTGATTATCTTTGATGAATTTTTCAACAATATCAAACTCATCTCCCTTTCCAATAAGAAGAAAGTGAGCCTCTGGATGGATTATCATCTTTTTTGCAACTCTCATAATATTCATCATATCTTGAGCATGACCAATATTTCCACCATAAAAATATATTATTTTATTTTGTAATCCAAATTTATCTCTATAAAAATCGGTTTTTTCTGTTTTTTTGGAGGTTGTTTTTGTCCAGTTATATAACACTCTTAATTTATCTGTTTTTGAGTACTGTTTTGAGAAAATCTCAAGATTTTTAGGGGATTGAAGTGCAATAAAATTGGCAGAATCATAGTTTATTTTCTCAAAAAAGCGAAAATATTTCTCAAAAATAGAGCCTTTTTTTATAACACCAGCATCAATAATCCATTGTGGAAAAAAATCTCTTAAAATAAGATATGATTGAATATTATAATATTTTTTTAGTTTTGAAACAAAATATCCCCAAAATATTGTTGGTGAGTAGTATATAATTGAATCAAATCTATTTTTTTTTAAAAAATCTTTTAAATATATCCAAACTTTAATAGAAAGCAAGGATTCATTAATTGCTCTTTTAATTTTATTAGTATTTTTTATTGCACCACTTTTGAATCGAATAACATTTACTTTTTCAAAAATCTCTTGAGTATATTTTTTCACTAAATTTGAGTTTGGAGTTATCACAGTTACATTATGTCCCTTATTCTGTAACTCAAGAGAGAGTTCATGCATCATTTTTGCCCCAATTTTAACACTATTAGGCATATAATCATCTGTTATAACTAATATATTCAAGCATTTCTCCCAAAATTATAGTTTTTTCTTTATTAGAAAAATTTTCTTCAAAAATAAAGAAAAAAATATAAATACTATAAATAGCATAACATAATTTTTTAATTTTGTTAATATTTTTTGTAAAGATGATATTTAAAAATTGAATTAATAGTTTTATCAATTAAAAATAAATACTGTATAAATTAATCTTTTATTATAAAAAATAAAATTATAAAAAATAAAATTGAACTCTATTAATTTTACTGTTAAAATAGGGTTTATATTTTTTGGTAAAATCAAAATGGAAGAGATGATTAAATATATAAAATCAGTTGCAAAAAATTATTATGACTACTCAAATAGTAAGAAAAAACTTATAAAAGCAACAAATGAGCTATCAAAATCAGTATTAAAAGAGATTTTTGAGGAGTATTGTGGCAATCCTGATACAAAATTTAAACCTATTAATCTTCTTAGAGGTGAGATTGCTCAACATATTTTGCATGGTGAAACATTAACAACAAAATTTATTGATGAGATAAAATTAAAAATAGTTGAGGGTGATATAGAGTATTTTGCCTCATATAGTGAACAGTTTTTGGGTCAGTTAAAAGAGTTTAAAATGCCAAAAAGAGATATTTTTACCAATTGGAGAAAAAATTGGAGTATCTTATATCCATTTTTTTTTAGGGGTGAGGTTAAAAATCTTATTGTAACATATTTGCTTGAAATTGCAAACAATTTGATTCAGCAATTTAATTTAGATGAGTGTAGTTTCCATTATGTTGATTTTCAGGGTTCAACAAATTTTGGTTCAGATATCTGTTGGATTGCAATATACCATAAAAATTTAGGTAGTCATAAAAATAGTTTTCAACTATTTTTAAAAATTGCTGCAACAATAAGTTGTTCTATTGTTGCAGGAGATAATTTGAAAAAATCACTTAAAAAAAGGGGAGAGTTGTTTTCTGATGATCATTTAAAACAAGTAAAGACATATAGTGGTGTTTTATCTGTTTTAAAAGAGATGATTCCTCAATTTTTAGAGCTAAACAGAAAAATTTTATCCTCAAAATTAGCTTTAAATGTAGATGACAGTCTCCATTATAAAAAAAATGATAACTCTGAAAAAAATAGTTTTTTAGATAAAATAAATAGTGAAAATGATTTAGAAAATAGTTTTGACGATGATTTAAGTTATCTTTATAAAACAATTGATGTTAATAATATAGAGGAGTTCTCTCAAACAGAGGATTTTGAAAATCTCCAAAATTTTAATATTTATGAAAATATTGAGCCTTATAGTTTTGAAAAAGATAAAGATACTATTTTTATTGATGAAAAACTTTTTTTTCAAATTACCTCCATTTTAAAAAGAAGAAAAAATATAGTTCTTCAGGGGGCTCCTGGTGTTGGAAAAACATTTATTGCAAGAAAAATTGCCTATCAAACAATTGGATTTAAAAATAGTGAAAATATTGAGATAGTACAGTTCCATCAATCTTTTGGTTATGAGGAGTTCATTCAAGGTTTAAGACCAGATGAAAAGGGAAATTTTTTTATAAAAAATGGAATTTTTCTTGAATTTTGTAGAAAAGCAGTTGAAAATCCTGATCAAACTTTTGTTTTTATTATTGATGAGATAAATCGAGGAAATCTTAGTAAAGTTTTTGGCGAACTACTAATGCTTATTGAGGCTGATAAACGGAACGAAGAGTTTTCACTTCGGTTAGCATATAGCAATGAGCTATTTTTTATTCCTGAAAATATATATATTATTGGAACAATGAATCGTTCTGATCGTTCATTGGCTATTGTTGACTACGCATTTCGACGAAGATTCTCTTTTATTACACTTCAACCAAATTTTGGTGAAAAATTTAAAAAAACTTTAGAGAAAAGTGGTTTAACAACAAAAATAGTAAATCATATTGAAAAAACATTTACAAAATTAAATAAAAAAATTAAAGATGATATCTCTCTTGGTGAGGATTTTCAGATTGGACATAGTTTTTTCTGTAGTTTTGAAAAAAATATGAGTGAGATTGAGTGGTTTAATGATACTCTTTTGTTTGAAATAAAGCCACTTTTAGAAGAGATCTGGTTTGATGAACCAACAAAAGTTGAAGAGATTTTTAAAAATCTTGAGTTTAAGTAAAATAGAGTTATAAATAAGATTTAAAAATTATAAAAAATTAAAATATGCATAAATAAATATCTTAAAAATAGAATATGTCTATTATTTAAAAGTTTATAACTCTTACCTCTTTATTTTCCATTAAATCAAGAATAACTCTATAACTTCCCCTTTTTCTAATATCAATATTTTTTTCAATATATAAATCTCCATCATTTGCTTCAATTGTATATATGCCAGGAGGAATAAAATAAAAAATATTTTTACTTGATTTTATTTGTACTAACTCTATTTTTTGCTTATTTTTATTTAAAGCAACAACACTCTCTTTATCAACAGTTTTCAAAGATATATCAATGTTTTCACCCGATTTTGTTTCAAAATATATTGTATTATATATTGAAAAATTGTGTCTTATCTCTAATTTAGGAGTTGATTCACTAATTTTAAATGTTTTACTATATCTATTGGCAAATGGATATATTGCTGTTATTGTATATTTTCCATACTCTAATGTAGTTGGTGTTGCAATGCAATCAGTAGTTTGAAGTTTGTTATTTATATATACTTCTGCATAAGGTCTAAAACAAAATGTAATCTCTCCTGTTTTAATTTGTTCATTTTTTATAGAGATAAGATTTTTACTATTTAAATTGTCATTTTTATCATCTGATTTACTATTTGAACTGATTTTTTTATCGGTTTTATCATCCGATTTACTATTTTTATGATATAATATCGCTAGTTTATTGATTAATTTACTATTTTTTTCTGAAAACTTACTGTTTTTATTATTTTTACTACTCTCTTTTATAATAAAATCATAATCTAAATTTTCATAAGTTGGTTTAATATCATAAAAAAGATTTAATTCTCCCCCTTTTTTTATCTCTTTTAAAATTGGAGTAATGGAGCTTCTCATTATTTGTGATATTTGAGAGGCTTTTCCAAGTTTTAATATATGATTATGTTTTCCAATTTCTATACTATTTATAAAAGAGAATGTAAAAAATATAATAAAAGATAGTAAAAATAGAAAAAAACTCCAAAAATGATTAGTAGTTTGAATAAGTTTTAATTTTCTTGCAATTAACTGAAGATCTTTATTTTTTTGATTAAGCTCTAAAGCTTTTGTTGTATAGTTAAAAGATTTTAATAACTCTCTACGCTTATAACACTGTTTAGCTAAAGTTGTATATCTTGTTGATAATCTTTGATGAAATTTTTTTTCATACTCTTGAGAGTTTTGAAAATACTCTTTTAGTTCTTCTGTTGGAGAGATAATTCCCTCTTTTTTTAAAATATTTTGAGTTGCTTCATAAAAAATAGAGGCATTTTTAAATCTTAAATCCCGTTTTTTATTGAGAGAGCTTTCTAATACTCGTACAATCTCCTTATCAATAAGAGGATTAAATCTCATTGGATTTTCATAATTTACATCAATAACATTTTTAATAATAACACTAGGATTATTACCAATAAATGGTACTCTATTTGTTAGAAGTAAATAGAGAAGTGTTCCCAAAGAGAAAACATCTGAAGAGAAATCAACATTAAATCCTTGAGCCTGCTCTGGAGACATATAGGCAGGAGAACCAAGAATAGAGCCTGTTATTGTTAATGTTGACTCTGTAATAAGATGAGATATGCCAAAATCCATAACTTTGATATCACCATTTGTTGATATCATTATATTTTCAGGTTTAATATCTCTATGAATAACTCCATTTTCATGTGCATGAGAGATTGCACTCAAAATTTGATTCATAATCATCAAGCTAATAAGAGGATATTTTTGTGGATTTTTTACTATAAACTCTTTTAATGATACTCCATCAACAAACTCATTAACAATAAAATGAATATTTTTTTCAGATTGATACTCATGTACTTGAACAATATTTGGATGTTTTAATTTTGCAAGAGTTAAAGCCTCTCTTTCAAAACGTTGAATATGCTCTTTATTTGATACAAGATGCTCATGAAGAAGTTTTATAGCAACATTTCGTTTTAGTTGAGTATCCTCTGCAAGAAAAACTCTTGCCATTCCACCAAACCCAACCTCTGATACTATTTTATATTTACCAATCTCACTTCCAATCATGAAAAATCTCTATAAATATCCTATTTTAAACTTAAAATAAATAACAATTTAAAAAAATTAATCTCTTTTTATTATAAAAAATTAAAACAGTGTTTTAATTCATATAGATATATATATTAACATAAAATTAACTCTAAAAATATCATAAAAATAAAAAAAAAAATAAAAAAAAAAATAAAAATAATTTCTAATTTGTAATGATTATTTTATAATTATTATTGACAATTATCTATTTTCCTTTATAATACAAGCATATAATTTGGGGATTATTATGGACTCAATAGTATCTTTAGTTCAAAAATGCAAAAAAGCAGGTCTAAAACTAACACCACAACGACTTGCAATATTTAAAACACTTGATGGCAACAAAACACATCCAACAGTAGATTCAATCTATCAATCATTAAAAAAAGATTTTCCAACAATGAGTCTTACAACTGTGTATAATACACTTGAAACACTTTATGAGATGGGTGAGATAATAAAGCTTGATATTGATCCTGATAAGGCTCATTTTGACCCAGACAATAAAAAACATCACCATTTTAAATGCTCCTCTTGTGGAAAAATTGTTGATGTATTGATTAATTTTTCAGAGATTTTAGAAAATGTTGAGTTGCAAAATTCAAACTTCACAATAACCGATTTTAATATAAATTTTCGTGGAATTTGTGACTTTTGTAGCAAAAAAAATTAATACAAAATAGACTTTTACTCTTATATTCAACAAATAAAATTAAAAATTTTTAGGCTATAAGATATTTAATCATCAATAAAATCTCTTGCATTTTAATATCCTAATAAATATAATAAAAATTCTAGTTTTATTTTTAATATTACTATTTTTACTTTTGCTGTTTTTGTTTTTAATATTACTATTATGGTTTGTAAGATGGATTCAGTTAGAATTAACAAATTCATATCTCAAAGTGGATTCTGCTCCAGAAGAAAGGCAGAGGAGTATATTCTAAATGGTGATGTTTTTATAAATAATATCTGTGTTAAAGATTTATCAACACAAATAGACCCAACTAAAGATAGTGTTACTATTTGTGGAAAAACTATAACACAAGAAAAAAAGCTTCACTATATTCTTTTTAATAAGCCAAAATATGTTGTCACAACTCTTTCAGACCCACAAAAAAGAGAGACAGTCTCTAAATATTTTAAAAAATTTTCAGAAAGACTCTATCCTGTTGGTCGCTTAGATTATGAGAGTGAAGGTGCACTCATAATGACAAATGATGGTGATTTTGCAAATAAAATGATGCATCCATCATTTGAAAAAGTAAAAACATACTCTGTTGTTGTGGATAGAAAATTATCTGAATTAGAGATTAAAAAATTCTCTAGTGGTATTGTTATTGATGATAAAATAACATCAAAATCATCAATTAAATTTGATAAAAAACTATTTAATAATTTTCAATATATTGTGCAAATTCATGAGGGTAGAAATAGGCAAATAAGAAAAATGTTTGCTTTTTTTAATTCTAATGTTGTAGAGTTAAAGCGTATTGCAATTGGCTCTATTGAGATTGGAAATCTCAAATCAGGAGAGTATAGATATTTAACAAAAGAGGAGATTAACTCCCTTTTATCAACAAAGTAAAATTAAATAGTTTTATTGTTTTGTTTGTATTTCTTTTAAATTAAACAGATTTATTGTGAGGAAAAAATGAGAACTATCATTATTTTAACCCTTATTTTAACTATTTTTGGTTGTGGAACAGATAATAAAGTTAAAAAAAAGGATAATGATAAAAAAATTGAGGATTTAAATAAAAATGATGATAAAAATGACAATAAAAATAGTATTGAAAACAAAAATAACACTGATGTAAATGAAACAAACAACTCCCAAAATGATTCTGAAAATAACAATACAAAAAAAGATGAACCTAAAATTCCCAAAATAGAGGAATTAGAGATTAGTTCAGAAAATATATCTCTAATATTTGATAATTTAGATAAATTAGATTTCTCTAAAAATTTAGACAAAAGAGATCAACTCATTACTCTCCTTTTTCATATAGGAGAGCTTGGACAACTTAAAACTATTATTCAGAAATATCCAGTCACAGAATCCTCACCTAAAAAAATAAGAGAAATCGAGACTCTTTTAAACAAAAGCTTAATAGTGGATAGTAAAAAAATTGGTGTTATTCTTCCTAAAAATAGTAAATACAAACGACTAGCAGAGGATGTTGAGTATGGCATCAGATTAGCAAAACATGTCCTAAACTTAGATATTGAATTTATTATAAAAGAGACTGATGCAACAGAAGAGGCCACAGAAAAAGCAACAGAGGAGCTTATTTTTGAAGAGAATGTATCTATGATTATTGGTACAATCAGAAAGATTAATACTCAAAAAGTTGCACTTATAACAGAGAGATTTAATATCCCTTTTATTGCAATATCAAATGATGATGAGAGTTCCAATTTTGGAAAATATGTATTTAACTACTTCACATCTCTTGAAAACTCAACAGAGTTTTTAGCTAAATATTCGATTGAAAAACTAGGATTAAAAAAATTTGCAATTTTTTATCCTAACTCCTCATATGGTGAGAAAAATATGGTTGCTTTTTGGCATGCTGTTGAGAAACTTGGAGGAAAAGTTACTGCAGTTCAGCACTACTCTCATAACAAAGATGAATATATAGAGCCTGCTAAAAAACTTGTTGGTCGATATAACCTTAATTTAAGAAGTGACTATACCAACAAAAGAAAAGAGATTATGGATAAATATGAGGGCTATCAACGTCAAAAACAACTTGAATCTCTTGAAAAAGATGTTGAACCCATTATTGACTTTGAAGCAATTTATATACCTGATTCAGCAAAGAAAATTGCCTTAGTTTTACCATATCTTGCACTTTATGATGTTAATTTTAAAACACCAAGTAAATGGCAACAGTTTCTAGCTCGTCAAAAAGCAAAAGATAAAAATTTTGACTTAAAATTTGTTCAGCTTTTAGGTTCAGAGACTTGGACATCACAAATAATTGCAGATGCTTCTGGTAAATATGTTCAAGGTGCAATTTTTCCAACAGTTTATCATCCATATATAAAAAATGACTTAATTGTTCAATTTACATCCAAATTTGCTCAAACATATAAACGTCCTGCAACTGTTTTTGCCCTTTATGGTTATGAAATTGCAGAGATTGTGTCTCAAATTTTTGGTTCTCTTGAGAGTCCTGATGGAGTTAGAGATAAAATTGTTAAAAAATTATTAATAACAAATTTTAATACAATTTCAGGAGTTGTAAAATTTAAAAGTGATGGTACAATATATAGAGATTCTCTTATTATGATGGAGTTTACAGAGAAAGATTTCCAACAACTAACTGAAACTAAAAAAGATGTAGTCCAATAGTAGGCTTAATTTCAAACACAAAACTTTTATAAATATAACAAAAAAACTTTTATTTTAAGAAATTTTATTTTATTTTTAATAAAACGAAAGAGAATATTATAGATTATAAAAAAATTTATACCAATCAATAAATCTACTAATCCCCTCTTTTATAGTTGTTTCTGGTTTATAGTGAAGATCTTCAACTAAATCATGAACATCTGCATAAGTTGCAACAACATCTCCAGCCTGAAGTGGCATCATATTTTTTATAGCCTTTTTATTTAATTTTTCCTCAATTGCTTCAACAAACTCCATAAGTTTAACAGGAGAGTTATTTCCAATATTATATATTTTATATGGTGCTTTTGATGTTGATGGGGTTGGATTTTTTCCACTCCATTGAGAATCTCCTTTTGGTGGATTTTTAATAACTCGTAAAATTCCCTCAACAATATCATCAACATAAGTGAAATCACGAATCATCTCACCATTGTTAAAAACATTTATTGGCTTATTCTCTAAAATAGCCTTTGTGAAAAGAAAAAGAGCCATATCTGGTCTACCCCAAGGACCATAAACAGTAAAAAATCTTAATCCAGTTGTTGGAATATTATAAAGATGGCTATAGGAGTGTGCCATAAGCTCATTAGATTTTTTTGTTGCTGCATAAAGACTTACTGGATGGTCTACATTGTGATTTGTTGAGAATGGTAAAGCCTCATTTGCACCATAAACAGAGGAGCTTGAGGCATAAACAAAATGTTTTACATCAGTTCTTCTTGAGGACTCTAAAACATTTAAAAACCCAACAATATTACTGTCAATATAGGCATGAGGATTTTCAATTGAGTATCTAACACCAGCTTGTGCTGCCAAATTACAAACAATATCGAAGTTTTCTGAATTAAAAAGATTCTCTATATTTGTTCTATCTTCAAGGTTCAGTTGGATAAATCGGTAATTATCATATTTTTTTGAGGGGGTTATCTTTCCATACTGAATAGCATTTTCTAAAACTCCATGAATCTCTAGGCGTCCCCATTTTATTTTTTTATCATAATAGTCATTAATACTATCTAATCCAACAATATCATAACCCTCATTTAGTAATTTTGATACTAAGTGAAATCCAATAAATCCTGCTGTTCCTGTTACTAAAATTTTCAAAATAACCTCATTTTTATTTTATTTTATTAAATTTAAAAACTATAAAAACTCTCTTTTTGTATTAAACAGATCTATTATTAATTTCAATAATTTTTGATATCAAATTATCAATACTATATGGCTTTAAAATAAATGGATAATATTTCCCATTCAAAGATAGATTCTCCTCTGGTTCATCTGTATAACCACTTGTAAAAAGGATTTTTTCAGAACCTCTTTTTGATATGAAATATGTTGCAACCTGTTTTCCTGAACCATCTGGTAAAACAATATCAGAAAAAAGAAGATCTATTTTTTCATCACTATCAACTATTTTTTTTGCCTCTGCTAAATTTTGAGCTTTTAAAATTGTAAGACCACTCTTTTTTAAAATAAGAGATGTTAAATTTAAAACACTTATCTCATCCTCAACCAATAAAACTGTTATTTGTTGGTTTATTTTTGTTGAATGAAGATTTTTATCTTTATTTAAACAATCTGTTTTCCCATTTATTAACATAACATTATCTAATTTAGTTGATGGAAATTCGATTATAAATGTTGTACCTTTTTCTAAAATAGTTTCAATATTAATGGTACCATTATGTTGATTAACAATTCCATAAACAACAGATAATCCTAATCCAGTTCCTTTTCCTGTCTCTTTTGTTGTAAAAAATGGTTCGAAAATATATGGAACATCCTCTTTTTTAATTCCTATTCCACTATCTGATATTTTTAAAATAGTGTAGTTTATATCTAACTCAAATTTTGATTCAGTTACTATTTTTAAAACTCCACCATTTGGCATTGCATCTTTTGCATTAACAACTAAATTCATAATAATCTGTTCAATTTGATGTTTATCTCCTTTTATAAAAGGAAGATTTTTCTCTAAGTTAACTTCTAATTTTACTTTTTCACCAATTAATGGAGATAACATTTTTCTCATATTCTCAATAATTGAGTTACAATCAAGAGACTCCTGTTTTAAAATCTGTTTTCTACTATATGCAAGAAGTTGATGAGTTAATGAAGCGGCTCTTTTTGCAGATTGTTCTATCTCTAAAACACTCTCTTTTAAATCACTCTGAATATCATTTTTGGACAATATAAGCTCTGAATATCCTAAAATTGTTGTTAAAATGTTATTAAAATCATGGGCAACCCCACCTGCTAATTTTCCAATAGCCTCCATTTTTTGAGATTGAAGAAGATTTCCCTCTAGGAGTTTTCTTAAAGTTATATCCTGAAAAGCGATTTGTAAAGCACTCTCTCCCTGAAAAAATATTTTTGATATTGATAGCTCCAAATTAATAATAGATTTATTATCCATTGTTGGAGTTTTTATCTCTTGCTGATTATCAATAACTTCAGAGAGAAATATCTCAGGAAAAATCTCTTTTTCAAGCAAAAAATTGATTTTTTCAGATTTTAAAATTCTAGTTGCTTTAGGATTTGCAAAAACACATTTTTTATTAATAAGAACAACCAATCCCATTGGAAGAGACTCAATAAGCTCAAAATATCTCTCCTTACTCTCTTTTAGAGCAATAATAGAGTTTTTCCAATCAGTTATATCTGTATTTGTTCCAACCATTCTTAATGGTTTTCCATTTTTATCTCTTTTAATTATTTTTCCCTTTCCCAAAATCCAACGCCAAGAACCAAATTTAGTACTCATTTTAAACTCAACCTCAAACTGCTTAATTCTATTCTCTCGATGATCTTGTATAACTTTTGAAACTATATCTTTATCATCTTCATGAACTAAATTAAACCAATGTTCAAACTTTGCTGGAAACTCATTTGGCTCAAAACCAAGCATTGTATAGTATCGAGGGCTAAAGAAACATATATCAGAAACAAAATCTATATCCCAAATAGCACTATTTCCACCCTCTAAAACGATATAAATTCTCTCCTCATCCAGAATATCTTTAATTCCAGATGTCTCTGATTTTCCTGTATCAGTAAGAGATTGAGCCTGTTTTGATTTATCAGATTGAGAGTTTTGTTGAGTAGTTTGTAGATTTTTAAGATTATTAAGGTTTTTAAGATTATCTTTAACTTTTTCACTATCAATTGTGGCTTTTGTGATAGGTTTTACCTCTGTTTGAATTACAATTCTCTCTTTTCGTGGACGAAAAAAAAGTATTATAAGTAATGTTGCTTGTAATATTATTATTAGATGGTATATTAAATCACTCATAGTTACAAAAAAATAAAATTATACTTTAAATAATATATAAATTCTACTATTTTTATTAAAATATAGATATTTTTCTCTCTTTTTTATTAAAAATTAATTTGTGGGTTGCTAAAAAATCTATTTCAGCTTTATCATGTGAAATCATGATAATAGTTAAATTATTTGATTTATGAAGATTTTTTAATATATTTAACAACTCCTCTTTTCCATCTTCATCAATTCCAGTTGATGGTTCATCAAGTATTAAAAGATTAGGTGAATTTAACATAGCTCTTGCTAAAAATACTCTTTGCCTCTCACCACCAGAGATTTTAGAGAACTCTTTTTTTGCTAAGTGTAAAATTGAAAACTCCTCAAGTCTATTTTGAATTAGTTTTTTTATCTCTTTTTTTGAAAAAACACCCCAGGAGCTTTTATTGTAGCAACCCATTAAAACAACCTCTTCAACAGTTATTGGAAACTCTTTGGTGATATTTTGATATTGAGGAACATAACCAACTTTTAGATTAGTTTCAGTTTTTATTACTTTTCCTGATATTGGAGGTATAATTTTTAGTATTGTTTGCAAAAGTGTGCTTTTTCCTGCACCATTCGCACCAACAATACCCCAAAAATCACCACTATTTATATTGAAAGATATTGCTGGATAAAGAGGCTCTTTAGAGTTATAACCAATTACTAAATTCTCAAATTTTAACATTTTTAACTCAAAATAATACTTACAATAACATATTTTTTTTTTATTTTCTATTTTTTTTGAATTTTTATTTTTTTTGAATTTTTATTTTTTGAATTTTTATTTTTTGAATTTTATTGGTTTATAGCAAATTTAAATCTCTTCTCTTGTTGAGTTCTCTGTAATTTCATTGCTTTCAACTAATGCTTCTGAATTTTCAGAATTTATTTCTCCTTGAGACTCTACTATTGAGTTATCTCCTAATAATGGTATTTCATCTTCAGTTGTTGCAAGTTTAGATACAGAAACAACATACTCTCCATCCTCAAGCTGAATTAAACGAACACCTTGAGTAACACGACCAATTGAATTAAGTGCAGAGAGATCCATTCTAATTAATTTACCTACACTTGTAACAATAACAAGATGGTCATCTTTTATAAGTTGTAAAACAGTTAGTAAATCACCTGTTTTTTTAGTTATATTCATTGTATTAACACCACGACCACCTCTATTTTGAGAGCGATACTCATCAAGTGATGTTTTTTTACCATAACCATATTCAGAAACAACAAACACCTCACTTTCAGGATTTAAAACCATCATTCCAACAACTTGATCATCTTTCTCTAAACGGATTCCTGTTACACCATGAGCAGTTCTTCCCATAGCTCTAACTTGTTCTTCATGAAAACGGATAGATTTTCCAAATTTAGATACAATAAATAACTCATTATCACCAGTTGATATTGCACAATTAATAAGAGATTCGCCTTCATCAAGAGTTATTGCTATTTTTCCATTAACTCTTATACTCTCAAATTCAGACAAAGATGTTTTTTTTATGGAACCTCTATTTGTCATCATTACAATAAATTTATTCTCTATAAACTCACTTACAGGCATTATTGTTTCAACTTTTTCATTTTGTTCAAGTGGAAGAAGGTTTATTATTGGTTTTCCTTTAGCAATTCTAGATGCCTCTGGAAGCTCATAAACTTTAAGTCTATAAACTTTTCCAAAATTTGTAAAAAATAAAAGATGATCATGTGCAAGAGCAGTTATAACTTGGTCAACAACATCTTCATCTTTTGTTGTCATTGCCATTTTACCCTTTCCACCACGTCTTTGCTTATTATAAACAGAGGCAGCAATTCTTTTAATATAGTTCTCTTTAGAGATTGTTATAATTGTTTCCTCATTTGCAATTGTATCCTCAAGAGATATCTCTCCCTCAACAGGAATAATCTCACTTTTTCTACTATCCCCATAAACAGAGATTAATCTTTCAAATTCAGAACGAATAACACTCATTAACTCTGTTGTATTTGATAGAAGTTTTTGAAAATAGTCAATCTGTATTTGAAGATCTGCAATATCTTGAACTATTTTATCAACCTCCATAGATGTTAATCTATGTAAACGTAATTCAAGAACTGCATCTGCTTGAATTTCACTTAACTCAAAATGGGACATTAATGAGATTTTTGCATCCTGTCTGTTTGTTGCCCTTCTAATCATCTCAACAACATCATCAATATTTGCAAGGGCTATTTTATAGCCCATTAAAATATGCATTCTCTCTTGAGATTTTCTTAAATCAAAAAGAGTTCTTCTTGTTATAATATCTCTTCTATGATCTAAAAATGCCCTTAAAATCTGATGAATATTCATTAATTTTGGAACTCCATGATCTAATGCAATAAAAAGCATGTGATATGGAATTTGTAGTTTTGTCATTTTATAAAGCTGGTTTAGAAGAACTTTTGCATTTCCATTTCTTTTTACTTTTATAACAATTCTAAGCCCATTACGACCAGATTCATCACGAATATCATCAATATCCTCAATTCTTTTATCTTTAACAAGTTCTGCCATATCTTTAACGAGTTCTGATTTAACAACTTGATACGGAATTTCTGTGATTATAATATAATCACGCCCCTTTGCTGATGTTTCAATCTCTGCTTTTGCTCTTATATCAACTCTTCCAGAACCTGTTTTATATGCCTCTTTTATACCTGATAGACCATAAATATATCCACCAGTTGGAAAATCGGGAGCCTTTACAATATCAGATAGCTCCTCAACAGTGGCTTCTGGTTTATCAATCATAAAAATAAGTGATTTAAGAACATCTTTTAAATTATGAGGTGGAATTTTTGTTGACATTGCAACAGCAATACCCTCAGTTCCATTTATTAATAAATTTGGAATTACAGCAGGTAAAACTGATGGTTCATAAAGGCTATTATCATAGTTTAAAGTAAAATCAACAGTCTCTTTATCAATATCTTGAAGCATCTCTGCTGTAATCCTCTGCATTCTAGCCTCTGAATAACGCATAGCTGCTGCAGAGTCCCCATCAATTGAACCAAAGTTACCTTGACCATCAACTAATGGATATCGTAAAGAGAAATCTTGAGCCATTCTTACAAGAGAGTTATAGATAGCAGCATCACCATGTGGATGATATTTACCCATTACTTCACCAACAATACGAGCTGACTTTTTAAATGGTTTGTTATGTGTAACCTTCATCTCATGCATTGTGTAGAGAATTCTTCTATGAACAGGTTTTAAGCCATCTCTAACATCTGGCAGAGCCCTACTAACAATTACACTCATTGCATAATTGATGTATGATGTCTTCATCTCATCTTCAATATTAATTTTTTTAATCTCTTCACTCATAAAAAATCTCCAGTTTTATCTCAGTTTGTTATTGTTGTAACAAGTTTTATCAATCTTTTTTTAATTTGCTCTTTTAACTCTTTATCATCAGATAACTCAAGAACAATCTGCCACTTCTCGATTGCTTTATTTCTAAAACCTAGTTTTTCATATATTGTTGCAAGTTGTTTGGCAGCAGGAAGATAGTGTCTATTTATCTCTAAAGCACTCTCTAACTCTGTAATTGCTAAATATGATTCATTTGTTAACTCATAAAGATACCCAAGTAGATATTTAGCCTGAACAGAGAATGGACTTATTCTAATAGATTCATCAAGAATTTTTTTTGCATCTTTATATAAACCTTTTTTGATAAACTCAACCCCTTCTCTTAAAAGAGCCTCAATACTCTGTTCTGACATATTTTGTTGAGTTGATGTACTGGCACTTAAAAGATTTTGAATTGCCTCCATTAAAACATTAATTCTAAATGGTTTTTCCATGAATTTATCTGCTTTATAGAGGTTTATAATATCTTTCTCAAACTGCCAACCTTTATATATTGCACTTATAATTATTACAGGAATATAGGATAGTTCACTATATTTTATCTTTTTACAAATCTCAAAACCATGCATTCCTGGAAGCATGGCATCAAGAATAACAAGATCTGGTTTATGTTGAATTATTAATGGAAGGGCATCTGTTCCATTAAGAACTGTTATTGCCTCCATTTGGAGTTTCTTAACCACTTTTGAAACAAGAGTCAAAATATCGGATTCATCATCAACAATAAGTATCTTTTTACTTCCTTTTAGTGGAGCAACATTAATAATATCACTTTTTGATAAATCATCATCCTCAATAATCTCTCCAACAATTAACTCAATCTCTTCATCATCTTCCTCAAATTGACCAACATTAGGGGTTAAAATATCAAAATACTCTCCATTTGGTTGAACTGCATTTTCACCATTAAAGATAGAGCTATTACCTTGATGAAGTAGAGTATAGCATTGATGAATAGCATCTGTAACACTTTTTTCAATACAAATATATGCAATAACTTTTTTTCCAGTTATAAAACTTATTTCATCAATTAAAACTTTATCAAATGGGTCTGCCATTGCAACCAATAGATTGGTTTCTGTTTGTTTTATTGAGAGTATTTTTTTTTCAAGTGCAACCTGATATGGAATTAATGATGGAACAACTTTAAATGATGAGGCTGAAAAGTGAATTCCAGGAAAACCAGTCTGTTCACAAAGACACTCTAAAGCTTTTTTTTCTACTACAAAACCAAGTTCAAGTGCAGCTGAAGCAAATTTAATGTGGTTTCTTTTTGAGAATGTAACTAGTTGTTCTAACTGATTTTGTGTGATATAACCCTTATTTAAAAAGAGTGTCCCAATTGGAAAATTATAATCAGATTTTCCCATAACAGCTCCCCAAAAAATCCAATTACTATATCATATTTTTATAGTTTAAACAAGCCTTATATCGAAAAATAGGGGTAGATGAAAATATTTAAACTATTTAAATCTAAATTTCTTGAAAAAAATATTAAATTAAGTATAATTAATCGCTGTGTTGATTCATATGAGGAGCAAATTTATGTATTCTACGAGTGATTTTAAAAAAGGTTTGAAAGTTGAACTTGAAGGGGCACCATATTTAATTATTGATTTTCAACATGTAAAACCTGGAAAGGGTGGGGCTTTTGTAAGAACAAAGCTTAAAAACCTACTTAATTCAAGAGTTATAGAGAGAACTTTTCGCTCTGGTGAAAAAGTTGACTCTGCAGATGTTGATGAACGCTCAATGCAATTTCTCTATAGAGAAGGTGATATGTTCATTATTATGGATAATGAGAGCTATGAACAAACACAAATGCCTTTAGAGTCTGTTGGTGATGCAGATAGATGGCTTTTAGATGATACAACAGTTACCGTTCTTGTTTATAAAGGTGCTCCAGTTAATATTGATGTTCCAAATTTTATAAATTTTGAAATTACAGAAACGGAACCTGGTTTTAAAGGTGATACAGCTCAAGGTGGAACAAAACCAGCTAAAATTGCAACTGGAACAACAATATATGTTCCTCTTTTTATAAATGAAGGAGATACTGTTAAAGTTGATACAAGAACTGGAGATTATTTAGAAAGAGTTAAAACTAAATAGATAAAATTTTTAAATTTAATAATTGTTCACTTTTATCTGAACGTTTTTATTTTATAATTTTTATTTTAACAAAAGTTATAAAATAATAGATTTTTTCTAATAAATAGAGTAGTTTGTATTATTGATGTTTTAAAGGAGAGAATATGGCAACAAGGAGAGAGTTGGTAAAACGTACATCTGCAAAAAAAGGTTTTTTTGCTCTTGCAGGTTTGGTTGGTAGTAGTGTTCTTTTTTGGAAAACAGGTTGGATTCCAGGAGCAGTTGGGGTTGTTGGAACACTTTGGTTAACTTGGGATTGGTTTAAGTTTCGTGCTATAAATGGTTTAAGGTTCAAATGAGAAAATTTATCATACTACAGTTTTTAGTTGTATTTATCCTATTTGGTAGTTCAAATGGTCTAAATTTTGATTTTACTCCGACAAGAGCCCTCTCAATGGGTGGAGCACAAAGGGCTGGTGCAACAAAAACAGATGCAGCTCAACTAAATCCTGCTGCAATGATCTCCTTAGGAAAAAAATATATAATTGATACTACTTTTCAGTATGGTTGGGATCTATCTCCAAACTATTTTTCTGGTGCAATTATTGACACAAGAACATCAAATATTGGTGGTTCTCTTTATACAAACTACTTCACAAAAGATGTTACAAACGATTTAGGTGCAGAAGATAATTATACATTTTTAACATTTGCCCTTGGATATGCCTATCCTGTTTCTGACTCAGTTATACTTGGATTAACAGGAAAATATCTAAAACTAAAAAAAAATGATGAAAATGAGCTTCATAAAGGTACATTTGATTTAGGACTTCTTATTCATTTTTCAAAATATGTAAAATTAGCTCTTGTTGGATATAATCTAACATATATTGATAAAGAGGCAGCACCAATGCAACTTGGAGCTGGTTTTTTTCTTGGGGAGGAGGAGTTATTAGGAGTAGAGTTTGATGTTCTTGCTGATTTTACTGCACCTGAAATTCAAGATAAAGATGAATCTGCCCTATTTTCTTATAGTCTTGGAGTTCGAATAAGCCCAATTGATGGTTTAGCATTTATGGGTGGATATAAAATGGACTATATAATTGATGAGAACTTTTGGTCATTAGGTGTTGAGTATCTTTTCCCAAAATCAAGGTTAGAAATTCTCTCTGGGTATATGCAATCAACATCAAAAGATAGCAATCGAATACTATCTTTTTCATTAAGATTATTCATATAGAAACTTTTTTTTAATTTAACCAATTTAAATATCTTTTTACATAATAAAAAATATAGTATTTATAATAGAGATTAATTTTTTATTTTTTTTTATTTTTTTTTAAAATCATTGATATTTTTTTCAAAAGTAGATAGAATTAGTTACTATTTTATTAATGGATAAAATATGAAAATTAAATTTTTTTTAATAATAATAATAATTTATCTTCTATTTGGTTGTTCAAAAGATGATAAAGGTTATATTCATATTGTTACTGCCCCACAACAGATAAACTACTCTGTTTTTGCCTCACATTTAATAGAGATTGAGGTCTATCCAAAACAATCAGGTTTAAGTTGCCAAATAGTTTACCATTTTGGAGATAAAAGTGGTAAAATTAAAAAAAATATGAAAGAGATTGTAAAATCTAAATCTAAATTTAAAATAGAGTTAGAGCCAATCACTTATGGAACAACCCTTTTTTACTCAATTCGATGTGAACTTACCTCAAATGAATATATATACTATCCATCTGAAACTAGTGAAAAATATTTCTCTGTTATAAGAGATAGATATTGTCAAGGTAATGATGAATGCTTGGGTGGAGAGTTGTGTATATTGGAAAGTTGTAAACTACAACCAGAGTTTTGTTCTAGTGCTAGTGATTGTCCTATTGGTCAGAAGTGTAATATTATTGGAGATCAAAAATGTTATATACCACTAACTATTTGTAATTCTGATGATAACTGTTCAATAACTGAATACTGTTTTGAAGAGAGCTGTTTTCCAAAGGGGATTTCATGTAGTGATGACCAAAACTGTTTTATTGGGCAAACTTGTAGTGATGGATTTTGTAAAAATCTTAGAAACTGTTTTGGAGATAGTGATTGTCCTGAAACAATGAGTTGCCACCTATCAATGGAAAAATGTATTCTAAAAAGAGAGTGTAGTGAAGATTTAGAGTGTGAAAGTGGAAAAATTTGTAATCAATATATTGGTCATTGTGTTGAACATTTATGCCAACTTCATTCTGATTGTTATGAGGGTGAGATATGTGATCCTATAACACAGATTTGCACTAAATCTGATGAAATTGAGTGTTATAATGATTTAGACTGTCAAAATAGCTACTGCAATATCAACACTCTTAAATGTGTCTCTTGTATTTATCATTCACAATGTAATGAGAATCAAATCTGTTTTGAAAATGAATGTATTAATTGATGCCATTTAACATTATAGAAAAACATTTAAAAAATATATAAAATATTTTATTCACTTTTAGTGCTTTTAGATAAACTTTCTGATTCTGAGTTGTTTTCATTGAAAAAACCTTTTGCTTCAAGTTTATTAATTGTGTATTTTATAAAAAGATATGATAAAAAAACCAATAAAGGCCATAAAAGTAGCCATAAAAAACTTATAAAGGGTGAAAAATCATTATGAGTTGCAACTTGACCAAACTCATTCATATCACCAACTTTCTCTACTGCTGAAATAACTTTCTCTTCCATCTATTAAACTCCAATAAAATTAATTTTTAGTAGTTTTACTTTTTGTTCTAATAATCTATAGAAATAATATTTTATTTCTATTAATAGCTATGCTTATCTTTAACATCCTCTTCAGAGATAGGCTTTCTCATAAAATACCAAGTATAACCAACCTCTGCTAAAACAAATGGAACCGCCAAAGAGACATAAAACATTGTTCTTAATCCAAAAAAACTACCAGATGAGTTCTCAATAGTTAAAGAGCTTTGTAAATCACCATAACTTGGATAGAATGATGAGTTTCCAAAACCAGCAATCATAAAAATTGCTAATACAACAAAAACAACACCACCATTTGCAATCCAAAATCCCTTTCGCTCCCCTTTAAAAGCTCCAATAAATACACCATAAATAAAAACAACTGCACCAATAAGTAAAATAATTAACTTATAAGCACCATCTGATAAAAGAGATTTTAAGTATTGTCCATCAATAAGAGTTATAACCCCTTCAGAATTATATCTATATCCCTTCATTGTTACTAACATTACAAGAACTGTAAGCAAAAATGGAAGAAGTATAAAAAAATTAATTTTTGCAAGTTTTTGAGCTCTCTCCCTGATTAGATCATTTTTAACATTATTATTAACCCAAAGTGCACCTGTTGTTCTAACAAGAAAAAGTAACATCACCCCAAAAAGAATATTAAACAAAGCACCATGATTAAAAGATAAAGCAGCTTCAACTCCTCTTAAATTAATACCATCAGTTGCAACCCCCCAACTTAATTCTCTTGTAACTTTATGGTATGCAAAATTTGAACCTGTAAAAAAAGTTCCAACAGCAGCACCAATTAAAATAGTTCCTAAAAAACCATTTATATATAAAAAAAGATGATAAACTTTTTTTCCAAGTAGATTAGATGATTTAACTCTATATTCATAAGATACTGCTTGTGCAACAAATGTTATAAGGATTAACATCCAAACCCAATATGCTCCACCAAAACTTATTGCATAAAAAAGTGGAAAGGCAGCATATAATGCACCACCAAACATAACAAGTGTGGTAAATGTTAACTCCCATTTTCTTCCAAGAGAGTTAAAAACATATTTCTCCTCCTCCTCTGTTTTTGCAAGTTGCATTGCTAAAGATTGTCCTCCCTGAACAAACATCATAAAAACTAATAATCCACCCAAAAGAGAGACAATAAACCACCAATAGTGTTGTAAAAATGAAAGTGTCATAATTTCCCTCCTTCTAGTGTTCCGATTTGTTAGGACCAAGTTTAATCTGTTTTAAAATCATTTTAACTTCAGCAAATGTGAGTGTTCCTAAGAGTATTAAAAACATAAAAAATGTCATTTGAACATTTGTAACATGAATTGGAGTTGCCGATTTTATTGTTGGTAAAAGACCAAAAACAGTCCAAGGTTGTCTTCCAACCTCTGCCATTCCCCAACCAGCAAATGTTGCAATATAGGCCATTAAAAGAGTAAAAAGAGAGATTTTTAACCACAATTTTCCATCTGCAATTTTACCTTTCATTAATCTTACATATAAAATTACAAAAAATATCATGAAAAAAGATCCCAATCCAACCATAATATGAAATGTATAAAAAGTAACTCCAATAGGAGGAATAACATCTTCAGGTTTTTGAAGATGACCATAACCAAAATATTTGGAATACTCTTCAAATATTTTTTTATTCTCTGCCATTAGAGCTTCATTTTTAGACTCTTTTGCTTTATGGTAATCATTCATAGCATTTATTGCAATTTTACCTCTTCTCATCAGTTCAGATGCAGGTAAAATTCCATATTTATTATTTCCATCAATTAAGTCTTTAATACCAGGAACAAAAGCATTCATAGAGTGTTTTCCTAAAAGTGATAACATATTAGGAAATGGAATCCCCCAAACAGCGGTTTGACCATCACCTGGCTTTTTATTTGGATTAAGTATTCCCACAATTATTGGAGCTCCCTCTTTTCCCTCAAAAAGTCCCTCTGTTGCTGCTATTTTAGTTGGTTGCATTTGAGTTACTGTTGCAGTCTGCATATCTCCAACTAAAAATAGAAAATAGGCATTAATAAGTGCAAAAGGTATAGCAACTGCCATAGATCTTTTTGCAAAAACTACATCTCTTTTTCTTAAAAGGTAATATGCTGCAATTGTAATCATAAATGTTGCCCCAAGAAGATAGGCTGATGACATTTGATGAAGAAAGGTATCAATTGCTTTTGGTTGAAGTGCAACCTCTGAAAAAGAGGTCATCTCTGCTCTTGCAGTTTCAATATTAAGTTTATAACCTGTTGGATGTTGCATAAATGCATTTGCAACAATAATCCAAAAACCAGATAAATTTGTTCCAAGTGCTAACATCCAAGTTGAGAATAGATGAAATTTTTTACTAACCCTTTTCCATCCAAAAATAGAGACAACCCCAAAAGATGCCTCCATAAAAAATGCAAAAATTCCCTCAATAGCAAGTGGTGCACCAAAAACATCACCCATTACCCAAGAGTAGTTTGACCAGTTTGTTCCAAACTCAAATTCATGAATAATTCCTGTTGCTAAACCAATTGCAAAGTTGATTGCAAGAAGAAGTTGCCAAAATTTTGTAGCATTTTTCCACTCCTCTTTACCTGTTTTATGATAGATACTCTCCATAATAGCCACTAAAACAGTCATTCCAAGTGTGATTGGAACAAACAGAAAGTGGATGAATATTGTCATTGCAAATTGAGCTCTTGCCCAATCTATCATTAAAAAATCCATAAAACCTCCTATAATAAGTTTTATTTATTGTACTAATCTTGATGACTCTAAAAAGCATATTTTACATAATCCACATTTAATATTGAGTAAAAAATAAAAAAATTTTTCTTTTATTTATCTTTTTTCTTTTATAAAAATATAAATAATTTAGAAAAATATTTAAAAAAATTACAATTAAACAGTTTTTTATGTTTTGCAATAAATCTATTTTATTAAATAGATTTGTATATTATTTATCATCAATTTTATTATCTTCTGTAGTTGTAATCTCTTTTATCATAAAGCTATTTTTTTTATCTCTTGAGTTAAAATTTGTTTTCATAAAATTTGGGAAAAATAGTGGTTTGATAAGAATAAACATAAAAATCATTTTAATACAAATAATAAGAAAAAGTTTATACCAAATTGTTGAATTTTTCCAAAATCCCTTTTTAAAAATCATAATAACCTCATTTTAAAAGTTAAACTGATTTATTGTAAAAATAAAAATTTTATAAATAGTTATAAATAAAAAATAATCAAAACAATATAAAAAATTGTTTTTAAAAGTGCTATAACAATTCTATATAATATCTATTTTATATATAAAAATCAATAATAATTAAAGATATTCATAACTATTAACATTTTATTCTTATTATTAAAATATAATAGTTACAATCTTGAATAACATATTAAATTTGTGATAAATATAAGTTTTTTACTATTTACTAAGTCAAAATTATATTTTTAAATAATGATTTTAATATTAAATTATATTTGTGATTTGATACAATATTGGGAAAAATGTTTTTTTATAAAAGACTCAATTTTATAACTTTATTTTGGTTAAATGTTATGATTTTATCTACTTTTTTTAGATTTAAATTTAAACTCATGTTTCTCATAAATAACACTTGCCTTATTTCTCAAATCATAAGATACAGATTTGTTTTGAGATAAATCATAAAGAAATTTTCTAGTTGAAAACTCTAATGATTCAACTCGATCAATAGCATCTAATATTTTTAAACCCATTTTTTCAGGTTTTGCTATTATATGTGAATCTGCAGCTCTATTTTCGATTTTAATTGTTGGGCATTGAGTATCTTTATATTTTTCAAAATCTGCAAGAAGAATCTTCTCTCCTTTAAGAGATTTTGTTTTTCCAAAAGCAATTGTAACAAGACATTTATCCTCAATTGTACCATTTTCATAAATATGTTTTAGTAGTGGGTCTGCAACATCTGTTGAGCTATTTCCCAAAAGCCACACAAAAACAGGATAGAGTTCTTTATTATCAACTCTCTCTTGTATTATTTTATATATTTTTGCTCCATCAAAATAGGCTATTGCCTGAATACAGTTTTGTGGAAAACCAACCCTTTCACACTCTCTTGTTATTATATCTGCATACTCAAATTTAGGATTCATAAGGTTGTTTAAAATCTTCTCCTCCTCTGTTTTATATTGTTTTAAAATAGTTAAATATAGTGCCAAAGCTGCCTCACCAACAACTTCATCATTTTTTTCTGTTAGCATCTCAACAATAAATGGTAGATCAGTTTTATCACCTTTATCTCTAAAATACCAAACTCCCCAAGCTTTTACGTCTTTATTAGTTGTATTTTTAATAACTTTTTTAATTCTATCTTTTGTTATATCAATATAACTCTCATCAATTCTTAAATATAGGCTTTTAATTGCCTCTATTTTTTTAGAATCATCTTTATAGTTTAGTTGAGATAGATGTAGACCAACTTTATTATAAAAATCAAAAACATCACCACTTATTTTATTAAAAATTATAATAAAAGAGCCAATAGAGATAACTAAAACAATTCGATAGTATACTCTAAAATCTTTAAATACCTTCTGTTCTTCAATTTTTTTATCAAGAATATACTCATTTTTCCAATTTCTTCCAAAAATTATCTCACCAATAAAAACAGAAAAAATTGCTCCAACAACAAAAATAAGAAAAAACCAACCCAGCATCATAAAAAAATAGGTTGAAATGGAGTTTGTAGAGTCTCTTATTGATGTTGTAATCCAAATAGTATAACCCCAAACAACACCAAAAGAGATTAAAAAAGAGATTAATGATGATATTTTTGTTTTAAACAGCAGATTTTTCATAAAAACCTCATAATAAACAGAGTTGATTCTAAATAATTCTACCAATAAAGTAAATAGAAAATAGAATATTTATTAATATTTTAGAGGGAATAAATTTTTTTACTACAAAAATGATATAAAATTTTGATTCAAATAATCAAAAAAATAGATTCACAATAAATAATAATATTTGAGAGTTATATAAAATTATAGAAAACTGTTTTAAAAACTATTTTAACATATCAATTGCAGATGGAAACTCTAAATCAGCACTTTTTTTGAACCACTTTTGAGCTGCTTGAGTATCTTTTTTTATCCCAATACCATCATTTAGAATTTTTCCTATTAAAAACATTGCATATGGATCAACTCTTGATATTGAATCTAATTTTGCTATTGCTTTTATCCCTTTTTTTTCAGAAATAAGTTTTAATGCCTCTTTTAATATTTCATAATTTTCTGATAGTTTATAATCAGGCTCTGATGTTTCAACTATTGGCAAATTTTCAGATAAAATTTTTTCT
The DNA here is from genome assembly GCA_020718465.1 of Anaeromyxobacter dehalogenans. Lineage (GTDB taxonomy): Bacteria > UBP6 > JAFGXH01 > JAFGXH01 > JAFGXH01 > JAFGXH01. The sequence continues at coordinate 30,431 of DYRY01000008.1, forward strand.
AAATACTCAATTCTTTCATCATCATGACCTCTAATAAAACCAGGAATGATAGATTTAATAGTTTTTTCATCTGTTATGTAACCATCAGGAGTTAAGATAAATTCTTGGTGATGTTGAGATGCAATCTCTTTTTTAAAACTCTCATTTTCTGAATCAAAGTTTATCTCACCATGACAAGCACAGAGCTCTGTTTTTGCAATCTCTTTAGGGTCAATATTTGTATAAAAAGTTGTTCCTCTTACTCCAATTACAGCTGTTTTTGTATATACATTATATTTACCCTTTTTTTTGAAGTGAGATAGTATTGCACCAGAAACAATTTCAAAAGAAAATGACTCTTTTTTTAGATTTGGAGTTTTAATAACAACCTCTGATTGTGGGTTTATTCTGAAAATTGAGTCATTGTTAAATTTTATTATAATATATGAGTGGGGAGCAGTTTTAATGACATCACCCTCTTTTATCTCATCTTTAGTTTTAATTTTTTTGTTGTTGATAAAAACAAAGCCATAAACCTCTTGAACAAATCCACTATTAACAACTCTATCAACATTTTCTTCAATATTTTTCTCAATATTTTCTAAATTTTTTTCTGATTTTTCAACCAAAACCTCTCCATTTTGAGACTCCTCCTTTTTAGATAAACTATTTAAATCATTACTAGAACTCTCTATATTTTGTGATTTATAGTGAATCTCATCAACTCTCTTTTTTTGTATTAATGTAATTGATATAAACACTAAAAGAAGAAGCAAAATTAGTTGAATTATAACAAATTTTTTCATATTAAATCCTCAAAAAATGTACAATATTATATTCACATTTTTTTTTAGAAAAATCATCTTTTTAAAAATAAAAACTAAAAAATATATAAAATTACAAATAAATTATACTGATTAATTTTTATAAATAAAGCAATTAATAGCAATTTAAATATCTGCTTACACAATAAAAATCAAATTCTTTTTCATTTTTTATGAATAACAAAAAATCTAACTATGTGTAATTTGGTTTTTAAAGTGGGAATGAGTAGGCAATATTTTCTTTGATAAAGATATTGACAAATAAAAATCCTCTTGCTAATGTAGTTTTGTGAATTTTTCTTTTTTGGTGGTAGAGTGGAAAAAAAATTAACTCCAGCAATGGAACACTATTTTAATACGAAACAACAACATAAAAATCATATACTATTTTATCAAATGGGGGATTTTTATGAGGTTTTTTGGGAAGATGCAGAGTTATGCTCAAAAGCTTTAGGGATAACATTAACTGCAAGAGGTGGTGTTCCTATGGCAGGAGTTCCTCTTCATGCTAAAAAACCATACCTAAAAAGGCTTATTCAACAGGGCTATAGTGTTGCAATTTGCGATCAAGTTGAGGATGCAAAACAGGCAAAGGGGATTGTTAAACGGGAAGTAACAGATATTATAACTCCTGGAGTTCAGTATGATTATGAAAATCTAAATCCTGATAGTTCAAACTATCTTCTAACTATAATTTTCAATAAAAAGGGGTACTTTTTATCATTTTTTGAAAACTCCACATTAGAGTTTAAGGGAACATTCTCACCATCAATTGGGGAGATTATTCATGAAATATATCGAAATTCTCCATCAGAGATACTTTTAAATCCCTCTTTTTTGCCAGAGTCACCAATTGTTGAGTATTTAGAGAAAAATTTTAGAGTTACCTATAGAGAGATAACAACAGATTTAATATCTTATCTTCCTAAATTTAAAGAGGTGGTTTTTGATACCACATTTTTTACCTGTTTTTCATATCTTTATGAACTTAAAAAACTAAATATTAAAAATCTTCCAAAGTTTGAGTATTATGAGCTAAATAGCTATATGAGACTTTCAGAAACCACAATATCACATCTTGAAATTTTTCAAACCTCTTTTGATAAATCACAAAAAAACTCTCTCTTCTCCACTATAAATAGAACATTAACCTCAATAGGGGCTAGAAAACTAAGAGATTGGCTCTCTCATCCATTAGTTTCAAAAAAAGATATTGAAAAAAGATTAGATTCTGTTGAATTTTTTATAAAAAATAGCTCTCTTTCAAATAATTTAAAAGAGAGTTTTAGAAAAGTTTACGATATAGAGAGATTACTTGGAAGAGTATTATCAAAAAAAATCACTCCACGAGATTTTTTGTCACTTGCAGAGACATTAAACATTTCCGACACGATTTTTTCACTAATCTCAAAAAATAGTGAATATCCAGAGCTACTAAAAGAGACAATTTTTAGTTATAAATCTTTGAAAAGTTTTTCAGAAATAGTTTTAAAAACTATTGAAGATGAACCCCCATTAACTCCAAAAGATGGAAATGTAATTAGAAAAGGGATTGATAAAAATCTTGATGAACTCATTGAGCTTTCTAAAAACAGTAAAGAGTATCTTCTTCATTTAGAGCTAAAGGAGCGACAAGAGAGTAAAATACCAACTTTAAAAATAGGTTATAATAAAGTTTTTGGTTACTATATTGAGATATCAAAGGGTCAAGTTAAAAATGTTCCAGAGCATTATGAAGGAAAACAGACATTAACAAATGCAACCCGTTATGTTACTCCAGAGTTAAAAGAGTTAGAGGAGAAGATACTATCGGCTGATGAATCAAGAGTTGCAATAGAGGAGAAACTTTATGATGAGCTTTGTAATTTAGCAATAGATAACTACATGGCAATAAAAGATAATAGCTCTTTAATTGCATTGATTGATATATTAATATCATTTGCTTCTATTGCAATTGAAAATAGATATATAAGGCCTGAATTTATTGATAAAATAGGTTTTATAGATATTAAAGAGGGACGGCATCCTGTTTTAGAGTTAAATCGAGAGCTTGAGAGTTTTATTCCTAATTCACTTTTTATGGATGAAAGTAGAAGAACTGCAATTATAACAGGACCAAATATGGCTGGAAAATCAACAATTATGAGACAAACTGCTTTGATTGTTATTATGGCTCAAGTTGGTCTTTTTGTTCCTGCAAAATCCTATTGTGGTTCAATTTTTGATGCTGTATATACAAGAGTTGGAGCAAGTGACTACTTAACAAGAGGAGAGAGTACTTTTATGGTTGAGATGAGAGAGACTGCTGAGATTTTAAATGAGGCAACAGAGTCATCTCTACTTATTATTGATGAGTTAGGAAGGGGAACATCAACATTTGATGGAGTTTCTCTTGCTTGGTCTATTGCAGAGTATATAAATGATTATCTAAAATCAGCAACACTTTTTGCAACTCACTATCATGAGTTAGCAATGTTAAAACATCAAAAAGAGGGAGTTATTAATTTTCATATTGAGATTAAAGAGATTAATGGAAAACTTTACTATTTAAGAAAACTATCTGAAGGGGTTGCAAATCGTTCTTATGGTATTCATGTTGCTGAATTAGCAGGAATTAATCCTAAAATTATAAAAAGGGCATCAAAAATACTATCTTTATTAGAGGAGAAAGATTTAAACAGTGCTTTTTCTAAAAAAGTTTTTTCAAAAATAAAAGCACTTCCAATTTTAGATGAGTTTGAGAAAGATATAAAACCAACCACAACAAATAATGAAAATTCAGAGTTTAATACAAAAGATTTTTTTGATAGTAAAACTAAAGATTTAGAAAATAATCAAACTATTTTTGATAGTAAAACTAAAGATTTATCAGAAAAAAATAGTCAAATAGTAGAACAACTAAAATCTATTGATTTAAATCAAACAACCCCTTTTCAGGCTTTAATACTTCTTAATGAACTAAAAAAACTTCTTTAAATTTCTAATTTTTACTCTAAATGTCTTAAAAAATAATATACAGCAAATATCAAAATAGGAGAACTAGCCAAAAACTTCATTCTGGTTCTAAAAAAGTATGTCAGGGCAGAAAAAAGTATGTCTAGGCAGAAAAAAAGTATGTAGGGGCAGAAAAAAGTATGTCTAGGCAGAAAAAAAGTATGTCGGGGCACGAAAAAAGTATGTAGGGGCAGAA
>DYRY01000009.1:0-24391 GCA_020718465.1 Anaeromyxobacter dehalogenans
AGCATACAAGACACAGAAGTCTAAATGGTTTTAAAAAACATGTTTTAGGAGGATTGATTGCATATCAATTAAAGAACAATAAACCTAAAGTTAACCTAGAATTTCCTTTTTTAGAGCAAAGTAAGGGTATTTTAATGCTTGGATAGAGGTTTTATAAAGAAAATCAATTAAATTAATCCCGAACTCGCGTTACTATTAAGTTAACAGAATCACTTACCATAATTATTAATCCTTTTTTATCAAAAACACTTTATTACAAAGCAGAAACAAAAAATCGAACACAAGATCTTGCTGAAAATACACCAACAATTGATTATGGAGCAAATATAATTTTATTATTTGAGCAAGATAATCTGTTTGGAGATTTTGTTATTGGATATCGTAGGAATGAGGAAAAAAGTGGGAGTGAAGAGTATGATGAGTGGGAAGAGGAGTATTATTCATCAACAATTTATCCTGAAACATCTCAAACAACATTTGCTGGATATTTTGGAAAAATTTTAGATGAAGAGAGTAGAATTAAAGCAGGGTTTATTTTTCATAAACTTAAAGTATCTAATGATTATCGTTCTCAATCCGTAGATTTTACAAAATTGGAGGGTGTTTATACTAAAAAGATATCAAATAGTACAACAATCGATATTGCCCTCTCATATACAACATGTGATGATTTAGAAAAATTAGATATTTTTGGATTAAATGCAAAAATTACAACATTTTTTTAATTTTATTTAAAATTATGCCGTAATAGGGTTATAGCATTTCTGTTTGAGGTTGTTTATGGGAATTGAGAGAAGGGTAGAACATCGAGTTGATGCTGTTTTTTCTGTCTCTTATGACTCATTTAAACATTTTTATACTGATTATACAGTTAATATCTCAAAAGGTGGAACATTTATAATCACAGAACAGAAGTTTCAAATTGGAGAGATTATTAGAATTTATCTCTCTTTCCCAAAAATAGTAGATCCAATTCCAATTGATGCAGAGGTAGTATGGACATCAGAGGACTCTTTTGATGGTGTTACAGAAAGAGGAGTTGGAGTTCAATTTATTTTTAACAATGAGTACCATAAAAAAAAGTTTGAAAAGCTAATTCAATTTCTTCTAAAGGAGAATAAAACAGATAAAGAGCATAAAATATTTAAAACTCTTTTTTATCATACCAATAGCTATATTGCAGAGACAATATCATCATTTTTTGTAAAAATGAATACACTTGAAGAGTATAGTGGTGATGAATTAATTATTAGAACTGTTCAAAAAACTGAAAATTTAATTGCAATATTTTTGGTAGAAAAATTTGATTTAGTTATATTAGGGGGAGAGAGTAGTGAGTTTAATCCATACTACTATCTTCTAGAGTTTAGAAAACATGATGATTTAATCCCATATATTGGGCTTGATTTAAATCAAAATAATCAATCAATCTCATTTGATATGGTTTTAAAAAAACCTTATGTTTTTTCAAAAATAAAAAGCCTTATTGATACATACTCAAAAATGAAAAAATATTAAAAAAAAGGGGATAAAAATCCCCTTTTTTAACAGAGTAGGTTAAATATTAACGATTTAGTATTGAATCTAGTTCATTTAATTTATCTTTTGTCATTAACTTCAGCTTTTTGAGATTTCTTATTTTAAAATGGTCTTCTGTTGATAAAACAGGTTTTCTACGAATCTCCTCAATTTTGAGTTCAAGGTTGAAATGCTCCTCTTTTAGCCGGTCTATCCGGCTTACCAACTCTGTTCCAAACTCATCTTTCATTTTGCCTCCATAAAATGGTCTATACTACATTATTACTTTTAAAATCTATTTTGTCAAGTCAAACAACTATATTCTACTCTCTTTTTTAGTTTAATAAACTCTATTTTAATGTTTCATGTGATAAAAAGTCACGATTTAATGATAATCTTTTTAAAACAAAATTATCTTTCTCTTCTAATCTGTTTTTTATCATTTTTACAATTAATATTGCAACAGCAGGACCAAACATATAACCCTGACCACACATTGCACCAGCATGTATAACATTCTCTATATTTGAATCAAAGCCAATTATTGGGCTTCCATCAAGACTATTTGGATATATACCTCTCCATGTTCTTCTAACTCTTAAAACAGAAAGAGTTGGCATAAGCTTTATCATTCTTTTTGCAACCATTGGCAAAAATTGAGAAGTTGAGTCTCTATTTTCACCAATAATTGGTGGATCTGGAGTGATGCAAAATTCGATTTGTCCCTCGTAATTTTGATAAAAGTAATAGTTAGATGAACCAATATCTTTTCTTATATCAACAATCATTGGTTTTAAAAATGGTTTTACTGGCTCTGTAATACCTGCTTCATGACTATCTGGAACTAAAGTTATTTCTGTATTAAAAAATTTTGCAATTTGTGAAATACCTGTTCCACCAGCATTAATAATCCATTTTGCTTTAAATATAGATTGTGAATCCGATTTAACAAAAAAAACATCATTAACTTTTTCAATAGATATAATATTTTCATTAAAAAAATATTTTACCCCATTTTTTAATCCCTCTAAATATAAAGCTTGAGAAGTCATGATTGGAGAGGCACTTCCATCATCAGGAGACCATGTTCCTCCAATAAGATTCTGTTCCTCAATTTGAGGAATAATATCTCTAATCTCATCTGCTGAAACCCAATTTATATTAAGATTAAATTGATGTTGAGTTATTAGATTTTTTTTTAAAATCTCTTCATGCTGTTTTTCAAAAATTGGATATAGATATCCTCCCTTTTTCCAACCAATCGAAGAACCATAAATTTTTTCCCAATTTTGAAAAAAATTTAATGAATCTTTTCCTAAAACTATTTTTGCAGGTTCTGCATGTGTTGCCCTTATCCCTCCAATTGCAGCCTTATTATCACCCTGTCCTGCTGAGTGATTTTTATCAATAACTCCAACATTTAAACCACTTTCAACGCATAGAAGAGCTGTAGGAATTCCAATAGAACCTGCTCCAATAATCAATACATCAAATATAGTATCCATTTTTTTATCTCAAAAAAATTAAATATTTATATTTTTTATCAATTTAACTGTCAAGAGAATTTTTTTTGTTTTTTATATGTATTTTTTTACATTAAAAAATCTTAATAAAACTAAGAAAAATACCATTTTATAGTAAATATTTATATATTTTAATAAAGTAAAAAATTTCTTGACAAATGAACATATGTGTATTATAACTATAGATATAGTGCACTTATGTGTAGTATTTATATATAAATCTTTATTTAAAAATATAGATTTTAACTCTATTTTTTTATTTTAAGAGAAATATTTTAAAAGTATTTTTTATCAAAAAGATACTTTTTAAAACGTTTTTTATTTTTTGTTTAGTAAAAATTTTAGGAGAGATTATGCCAAGAAAAAAAAGATGTAGAAGATTACACTCTCCTCCTCTATATCAAGGCTTTAAACCTAAAGGGGTTCCAGCAAGATTGATAAAAAAAATCTATCTTCCTCTTGAAGAGTATGAGGCAGTTAAACTTGCTGATTATGAAGGTTTAGAGCATGAAGAGGCAGCTTTGAAAATGGAGATATCAAGGTCTGTTTTTACAAGAATGATACAAGAGGCTAGAAAAAAAATTGCAACAGCAATTATTGAGGGTTTAGAATTAGTAATCTCTGGGGGCGATTACTATTTTGAGAATAAATCTTTTAGATGTAAAGATTGCAACTCACTCTATATTTTTGAACACTCACAAAGCAATTTAATAGAGTGTCCAAAATGCAAATCTACAAATATTGAGTTGATAAACGAGATATTTGATGGTTCACTTTAATCACTTTTATGGAGGTATATTATGGCAAGAAGAGATGGAAAAGGTCCTAATGGGGATGGACCACAAACAGGTAGAGGTTTAGGCTATTGTGGAGATGGTAAAAACTCTGATATTAATGGTGGAAGAGGAAATGGTAGTGGAAATAGATTTCGCTTTAGAAATAATCATCCAGAAAATGAATCAACCATTATCACACTTCTTTCAGAGATAAAAGAGCTTTTAACAAAAAAAGATGATTCAAAATAGTTCCAAAGGTTTATTATGACAAATTCAAAAAAAATTAAAGTTGCATTCTCTAGTGGAAAGGGAGGAACAGGAAAAACCTCTGTTGCCACACATTTTGCTCAATATCTCTCATTAAATGAGAAAACAGCCCTCATTGATTTAGATGTTGAAGAACCAAATAGTGCAATATTTTTTAAAAATAGAGTCTCTATTAAAACCGAGATTGTAACTAGAGATACTCCAACAATAAATAGTGAAAAATGTAGTTTCTGTAAACTTTGTGTTCAAAAATGTAACTTTAATGCAATTGCAATGTATAAAGAGAGTTTTAAGTTTTTTTATGAACTGTGTAAAAGTTGTAATCGGTGTAAAAACATCTGCCCAAATGATGCAATATATCAATTAAAAGAGGATATTGGTGAGATTAGAGAGTATCAATCAGGAGATCTTTTTATAAAAGATGGTTTACTTAAAGAGGGCTCTGTTCAAACAAAACTTTTAATTCAGGCTGTTAAAAAGCTTTCTAATAGTTATACTTGGGAGATTTTTGACTCTCCACCAGGAACAACTTGCCCAATGGTTGAGAGTATCTCTGATGTTGATTTTGTTGTTTTAGTTGCAGAGCCAACCCCATTTGGTTTTCATGATTTAAAGTTGGCTATTGAGGTTGTTGAAAAAACAGTTAAAAATTGGGGTATAGTTATAAATAAATCAGGTAGTTATGACAATATTATAGAGAGTTATGTCTCTAAAAATGGTTATAAAGTTATTGAAAAGTTTCCCTTTAGTGAGAATTTTGCAAAAAAATATGCTCAAGGGGAGTTTTTTTATAGCCAATTTGATGATAAAATGGAGAGGATAAAAAACTATATTTTGGAGGTTTTATGATTCAAATAGCCTTTGCAAGTGGAAAGGGTGGTGCTGGAAAAACCTCAATATCACTCTCATTTCATAAATATATTGGAGAAAAATCAATTTTAATTGATACTGATGTAGATGCAGCAGATGCTTTTTTGCTTTTAGAGTCTCAAAATTTAGAGAGTAAACCTTTTGTTTCTGGTTGGAAATACAGAATTTTAGAAAAAAACTGTGTATCTTGTGGAAAATGTATCTCAATTTGTAGTTTTGGAGCAATAAAAAGGGATAAAAATAGTCAAAATATTACAATTAATCCACTATTTTGTGAAGGTTGTGGAGCTTGTGAAGATGTTTGTCCTTTTGATGCAATAACAAAAAAGGAGAACTATTGTGGAGACTACTTTATATCATCAACAAAAATAAATACAACAATGGTATATGCAAGATTAACTCCTGGAGAGGATAATTCTGGAAAACTTGTTCATCTTGTTAGAAAGAAAGGAATTGAGATTTTTAAAAAATTGATTCAGCCAAATGGGTATATTATTATAGATTCTCCTCCTGGAATTGGTTGTCCACTTATGGCTGCAATATCTGGAGTTAACTATTTAGTTTTAATTATTGAGGCAACAGAGTCAGGATTTCATGATGCCAAAAGAGTTGTAGAGGTTGCAAAACAACTTAAATTACCAACGTTATCAATTATTAATAAAAGTGGATTATCTGAAAGTTTAGATAGTGAAATTTTACTATTTTTAAAAGAGTTTAATATTCCACTTGTTGGAGTTATACCATTTAATGGGGAGTTTAATAATATTTTAAATAAAGAGATGTTTTGGATTGATTCTGAAAATAGTGAAATTAGAAACAATTTAATCTCAATTTTTAGCAATATTGTTAACTATATTGAAAAATAAAAAACTATTACATTAGGAGGTTTTTATGAGAATCGCAATTCCATCAGAGGATAAAATTTTAACTGCTTCACACTTTGGAAGAGCACCTTGGTTTGTTTTTTTTGAAACAGAGACAAAAGAGTATAAATATATTGATAATAGTTCACATTCAGACTCTTCACATGGGGCAGGAGTTAATACTGCTTCACTTATGTTAGAGAGTGAGGTTGATACTCTTATTTCACCAATATTAGGACCAAAAGCAACTGATTTAATTAAAAATAGCTCAATAAAAGTGTATAAAGCACCTGAGAACAGTACCGTTGAAGAGGTTTTAACTCTATATTTTAAAAACTCTCTTGAAATTCAGTTTTAACTTATCATATTACATTTTTTTTATAAAAATAATATAATTTAAAAACCAAAATCATATTTTTTGTTATAGAAACAGATATTTAAATTGATATTACTTTGTTAAAATCAGACTATTTTTGATTTACTTTTTTTCTTATAAAAAAAATAGAGGCAATTATTAGTAACATCAATATTAAAATTGATTCATAATTTTTTTGATTTGAAAAAGAGCAACCACCATCATCAGAAGTAACAAGTGATACTTTTTTATAGGTAATATTTAATTTTGTTTCATTCTGATTTCCAAAAGTATCTGCTGCTGCAATTGTGATAACATTTTCACCTTCAATAAGTGTTACAGAAAAACTAAATGAACCACCACCATCAAATGTAACTCTATTTGAATTTATTGTTAAATATTGAACGCCATCACCATCAATAACAGTTCCTTTAATTTCTAAAATAGGATTACTGACAACAATATTATTTGTTGGTTTAAGAATAGTGATTGTTGGTCCAGAGTTTTGTTGTGTTTCAAGATAGATAATCCAGATTTTTTGAGAACTATTTCCAACTGTATCAGTAGCTTTAAAGACAAATCGATTTTCACCAATAGTTAATGTTGTAGAGTGATTAAAAAATCCATTTGCATTTTTTTGAACAGCAATATCATTAACTGTAAATATTTCAACACCAGAACTATCTGTAACAGAACCTGTTATATTAACAGAAGAGATTGTTGTTCTTGTGCTTGGAGATGTTATATTTATAATTGGTCCCTCTGTATCTTCAACACCTGCATCATAAGTAACTTTAACTGATTTTGATGAGTGATTTCCAAAAGAGTCCTCTGCATAAACTGTAATTGTGTTAAGTCCTGAATTTAAATCTAAAATATGTGAAAACCCACCATTTTCAAGAAGAGAACCCTCATTATTAACAGAGAAAACAGCAATAGAGCTTTGGTCTGTAACTGTTCCTGTAACCGTTAATGTTTGACGATTTACTGTTGAATTATCTGTTGGAGAGGCAATTGTAATAACTGGAGGTGTTGTATCATTTTGTTGCCCTTGTTCATATTTTACAAAAACAGTTGCATCATATTCAAGCCCTGTTGTATCTCTTGCATATAGTATAAACTCATTATCACCTTCTGAAAGTGTTACACCATAAGAGAAAGAACCCCCAACTCCTAATGTTACAGATTGATTTCCTATTTTAAAAAGAGATATATTATCATCCTCATCTGTAACTGTTCCTGTTATTGATATCTGTTGAGTATTAACAATAAGACCATAAGATGGATAAGTAACCGTAATAACAGGTGTTGATTGCATTGCATAGTTTATTGTTATTGATTGTGTTCCCTCATTATTTGCAATATCTTTAGCTGTGACAATAATTGTATTACTTCCTTGATTTAAATTAACAACACCACTAAATGTTCTATTTGAGCTATTATATGTTACTTCTGTTCCATTAATTTTAACCCATGATATAGCAGAAGTATCACTAATTGAACCTGTTAGGGTGATTTGTGATGTTGTTACTGTTTGATTATTTGTGTGAGATGATATTGTTATAATTGGAGGTGCAAAATCATCGGCTCCTGTTGGGTCATAAATTGCCAATCCATAATGCTCTTGAAGTGCATATAGAATTGCTTTCCCCATTTTATTATGACCATCAGTTGAGTTTATTAGATTTCTATTTGCCTCATTTGTAATAAATCCAGGATAGATTAAAATAACAGGCATATTAGCATCATCATAAAAGGTTTGTGTAGTAATTTTACCACCTCTGTTTGATGTTCCAAGCTGTTCAATCATTTTTGCTTGAACTTTATCTCTTAAATCTTTATCTGGTGTTGCAATATCTTTAGAGTATGTTTCACTTCCATTTGCAGCACTTGTTGTGTAGCTGTTTATAGTAATATTAAGATATCTTTCAGCACCAAAAGCATTTGCAGCCTCAACTCTACTTGTAGTTGAAATTGTTGTATCATCATCTCTTGTCATAAGTATATCCCACTCTCCTCCACCATTAGAATCTGCTGTATCTAATGTAAGTAAAGATTTTGCTTTTTGCATCATTGGAAGTGTAATATTTTTGCCATATATGGTTTCAAAACTTTGACCATTTGTAGTTCCACCATAGGCTGGGTCTAAAGCTATTTTACGAGTTACCCCAAACATTAAAAGAGGGATAAAAAATAGTATAATTGATATTTTTCTCATTACTCTCTCCTAGATTTTTATTTAACATCATCAACAAAAATGTTTAAATCAGATTGATAATATAGTTTATCTCCATCCAAAAATGGATAAAGTTTAATTTTAGAGTTAACTAAAAGTTGTTTAACTTTTTTTGTTAAGATGTTGTAAATATAGATGTCACTTGAGATATAGAAATTCTCTCCCTCAACAGCTTTAATAAAAACAACAGAATCACCATTGGCAGAGAAGTGAGCATGATTCCCTTTATCAATAAAATGTGTTGTTTTTGTTGAGATTTGATATAAAAATAGCCCCTTTTTCAAGCCACTAAACAGAACATAATCACCATATTTTTGTGGAAAGTAGTAAAAATCGTTTGAGTCTGTTATTTTTTCCCAGCCATTTTTTCCAGAAAGATAGATATCTTTTCCATCCATTTTTACTTGTGATAAAATAGTGTTATCTTTTAGTGATTTTCCATTAAAACTATATGATTTATTATCTGTTGTATTGATAATTAAACCATTTTCATCCCGAATAAAAGAGTAGATGATAGTTTTATCAGATAAAATCTCTTTTTTGTTTCCATTCTCTATGAAATAGAGACCTTTATTATTAATTCCAGTTCCAACAATCCCACTATTATATGAGATAGCTTGTAATAAATCACCACTAACTGTTAATTGTTTACCTCCAAATAGAGATATTGTTATAAACAGTGATAAAAAAACTAAAATTTTCATGAAACCTCCATAAACTATAAAATTAATTATAACAGAATCTATTTTTTTTTCAATAAAATAAAAATAATATCAAAAAATCTATTTTTTCAATCATATATTTGGCTGTTCATTACTATTTATTTTTTTGTTTTTGTTAATTTAATCCATTGCTCCAGTTTTTTGTTGGGAACAAATATATTTGTTCTTACAGATTTTTATTTTTAGTGAAACCGATAGTTTCAGCACATTCAATAGATAGCTCTTGATATAGTTTTACAAAAATACAGTATATAATAAATGAAAGTTTTTATAATTTTATTCAATAAAATCTCTGGTTTTTTCTGAAATTTCTGTGAGGAGCGTTTTTTTTTCTATAAGGAATGATTATTTTTATAATATTTTTGATAAAAAATATATGACTTAAAACAGTTTTTCATATTTTTAAAAGAAAAAAGCCAAATCTCAAGCCTTATTTAGATTAAAAATAGGATTAATTGAATAAAAACAACTTCATAAAAAAATGAATAAACAGAGTTTTAATCAAAAAGATAGTAGATAGGGACAAAAAAATCATAAATAAAATATTATTTTATAAAATCATATCTTTAATTCTATTTCTTATCTATATTTTTTATTTATTTTACTTTTGATATGATACATATTTTATTATTTTTCATATTCATATATTTTCTTTTTGGTAGAGATATTAAAAATATAGATATTTGTGTATATTCCTTTATTTTTAAAAGTTAAAATAAGATTATTACCATTTATAATATCAACAAACATATTATTAAATATGTAGTAATCATCATTAAAATCAATATCAGATAGATTTAATCTTTCAAAAATAACTTTAGAATCAAGTTCAAAAATAGTACTCTTTTTTTTATCAACTACAACTATTTTTCTTTTTTTTATATCTTTCATCTCCCACTTATTTTTATAAATAACAAAATACTCTTGTGATTTATATAAAATAAAATCATCTCTTGACCAATATTGAGGAGTTTGAGTTGTTTTATCCCATTTTATAGCCTCTTTAATATTCTCTTCTGTTTCATTAAAAATCTCCATTTTTGTATATTCATCATATATTAAAGTTTTGGGTTTTATATCTGATTTACTATTTTTATTTGAAATTTCCTGAATAAACACTCTATTTTTAAAATAGTAAATATTAACAGCTGGTGGAATATCACTATATGAATACTCTATTTTATGTAAAACTTTTTTTTTATATGGATCATAAAAATATCCAATAGCTTTACATAAAACACATTTTTTCATATATTTTGTATGACTTCTCGTTCCATTGGAGTTATATGTATGATATCCGTGATTATACTTTATTGATACATCTGCATATAAAAAAAAAGTATCACTATTTTTTAAGTATTTTATTGATTTTATATCACCCTTTATATAATTTGGAAATATTATCTCTGGAAAAATAAAAAAGGCAACTACTATTAATCCTATAATTAAAATCAACACTGTAATAATTATGCTCTTTTTATAAGATTTAAACATTATTTCTTTTTTTTAAACAAACAAGTAAATTTATTTAATTAATTCAAGCCATAAAATAAGCTCTTTTATATATGTTGAGAGAATTGATATTATATTTTTTAAGCTTTCAACTCCATTTTGTTTTTCAAGATATTTTGTTAAATCAACATCAACTTCAGTAGCATGGTTATGAATTAAAGTGCTTAATATCTCCCAAGCAGTTTTAAAGTAGTGATATACCATAAAATTAACTTTTAAAGAGTCATTATACAGATAGTTTATTCTAAAAAGTGTATCCTCTATTGGTTTATCGGGAACTCTTTTTGTTGTTGTGGTTGGATTACCCAGATAGTCTATAATTGATTGCATGTTAATCGTGCCTTTGCTATGGCGTATTTGATTACCAATTTGATACCACATAGGATGAGTATATCTATTACTCTCAATTTTTAATGCTATTGAGGCTCCAATTTTTTCAAATAGTTGCCTTAATGTTGTTAAAGCTCCCTTTATCTCTGTTGTTGTATTTAGCTCTTTTTGAATCAGTTTTAAAAATTCTGATGTTTGAGTATATCCAAACTCTCTCTCCATAGATTTTATATAGTAGAGATTTTTCTCTAAAATACTCTCAAACTCTAAATATCTAATAGCTGGAATGTTGTCAATAACTGATTTTATTTGAGAGTTACTTTCAGAGCCTTTTATTATTATATTATTTTCTTTAAAATTTTCTGAAAGAAGATATTTAAACTCTGGTTTATATCTTAATGAGTCACTATTTCCTGTTAAAATATATAAAGAGCTATCTATATTATAATTTTTTTTATGTAGAAGATATATAATATAATCCCCCTCTCTTTCATGAAAAATATTTTCATCAAAATCATCTGGTAGATTATCAGAATTATAACAATTCCCATCACCATAAAGATTTCTATCAACAATAAAAAGTAATGAATCATTAAGATTACTAGTTTTGATAAAATCTACAGCTTCAGTAAAGTCTGAAATAAGGAGAAGTGAACCATTTTGAGATACAGCCTCCTTTATTTTTACAATTTTATTTCTTGATTGCTTTAAATCTGTTACTTCAGAATCTGATAAAATTGAAGAGAATACTCTTATTATATCATGACTTTTTAAATCATCCTCAATATATACTATTTTTCCCATAACAATCCTTAAAAACTATATCAAACTAATTAAAAAGAGGCTTGAATTCAAGATTCTCTGTTTCTAAGTAAAACAAGTAAAAAAAAATATATAATTAATTTGATAAAAAATCATACATTGAATAAAATCCACTCTTTTGAGTTAAAAGCCAAATAGAGGCATCAACAGCTCCTTTTGCAAAAACATCTCTTGAAAATGCTCGATGAGATAGAGATATCTCCTCAAATTTGTTTCCAAATCGTATTTGATGTTCTCCAAAAACACCACCTAACCTTATAGAGTGAAATGTTATCTCATCTTTTTTCTTAGGTTCAAAACCACTTCGTCCATATTTTATAGTAAAATTACTATTTTTATTAAGAGCATTAAAAAGTTTTATTGCTGTTCCTGATGGAGAATCTTTTTTACCTGTATGATGAGTTTCAATAATCTCAACATCATAATCAGTTATCTCATCTGCAAGTTTTTTTAATAAACCTGATAGGATATGAACACCAACACTCATATTAGAGTCATAAAAAAATGGAATATCTCTTGATAACTCTTTAAAATGTGATATATGCTCTTCAGACAATCCTGTAACACCTGTTAGATATGGTATTTTTTTCTGGTGTGCAACTTTTGAATTTTTTAAAACTCCTTCTATAGAGGAGAAATCAACAATAACATCACCATCTCTAAAATCAAAACTATCGACAGTTTCAACATTATCAGAAACCTCTGTATTTATATCAAATCCATCAAAATCAATTCCCTTTTCAATAGCATATCTTTTAATTGTTTGCCCCATTCTTCCTTGAACTCCAGCAATAACAACTCTTACCATAAAACTCCTATATTTTATTTTTATTAAACAAATATCTTTTAAATTTTTTAAAAAAGAGTATTTTTCTTTTTTTTGATTATATTTACAAAAGAGTTAAAATGCAAGATATTTATATTTTTATTAAAACTGCTCAACAAGAGTTTTTTGAACACCATAAGGTTTTGCTTTCTCCTCTTTTGGAAAAGGAATACTATCTTTATTAAAAGGAATTTTATATGCAAAATTTCCAATATCAACAGAACCGCCCTGAAGGTTTTGACCCAAAATAGAGCGAACAGTGTTTGCTTTTGTATTCTCTGCTTTTACTGATGAGGAATCTGCTGCAAGAAGTTCTGGAACAGATAGTTCGATTTTGGGATCAAAAGAGACATTATTACTAAAGCTATAACTTAAATCATCCTCAGCATCACTCATGTTATATGTAACATAAGTTGCACTACCATTAAACTTTCCAACTAAAGCTCCATCATCAGCCCCTTTTACTTTAAATAATGCACCATTTCGGTAGAAAAGATTTGATTTAATTTCCATTTTTGGCATTCTTTTCTCTTCATAAAGAGGCATAATTGCTCCACCATAATTGAATGCAAAAATATTTTTCTCAAAAACCATTTTTTCACAACCATCTTTGCTATTAACCTCAACTGTTGCAACTGTTCCACTTGTTGGGTCTGGATTATATGGCCAATTCATTAAAAATGAGTTATTTTTAATAATATACTCTTTAGGAACATTTCTAAATCTTGCAGAGTCTGCTTTCCATGCATAAACATTGTTAAAAATAATATTATTTCTTAACTCAATAGTAGAGTTTTTATTTGTTGCACGAATAAGTGGAGTAGATACTTGATGAGCACTGTTCATAAAAATATTGTCAGAGATAACAAGTTTTTCTGTTTCAAGGTAACCAAAATAGAGAATTGGATAGGTACAAGAGGTTCCTTTTAAAAGGGAGTGTGTTTTTGCATCATATTTATTTCCTGGAGCAACATCAACTGTTAATCCAGATATTTGAAGCTCTTTTAAAGCATGTTTTTTTCCCTCAAAAGTGATTACAGAGTCACTTCTATTTTCTGATATAACCAAAATAGTGTGAGTGTCAAATGGAGCTCTTTTTTTAAATGTATCATCATAACCACCAAGAATACGTAATACTCCTTGTGGGTTTTGTATGTCTGGAAAACTCCAAGTTCCAGTTTTTCCTTTTCCATAATAGGAGCCTGATGCAATTTTAATTAAAACAGTATCCTCTTTTTTTTGTGATAAAATCTCTGAAGCTTTATCAAAAGCTTTAAAAATTTTGTTTTCAGAGAAAACTGTTTTCTCATTTGCTAAAGATTTACTTTTTTCACAAGCAGGGGTTCCCTTCTCTGCAACATAAATTGTGTATGTTTCTGAAAAAGCTACAAATGAGATAAATAGTGATAGAAAAATAAACAGTTTTTTCATAAATCCTCCTAAAAAATATTAATAAAACAAAAAAGAGCTTTTCCAATAGTTTTTTAACTTAAAAACTATTAAGAAAAAACATAAAATTAATGTTAATTTTATTATAAACAAAAAAACTTAAAATAAAAGAAAAAACTTAAAATAAAAGAAAAAACTTAAAATAGCTTTTTTATAAAAATTTATAAAAAATAATAAACATTTAGACATATTTTTTTAGAAAAAATTCAAAAATAAAGGAAAAATTAATTTTAAGACCAAATATTATTAAAAAAACTAAAAATAAAAAAAATATAAAAAAATAGTTAAAACTGTGTTATATATATCTGTTTTTGTTTTGTTTATTTTTTAAAAACTATATTTTAAAAAAATTATAAACATTTTTAATTAGGATTTTTATGGAAAAGGGAGTTTTATATTTAGTTTCAACACCAATTGGAAATCTGCAGGATATAACATTAAGAGCATTAGAGATTTTAAAAAACTCCGATATCATTCTTTGTGAAGACACAAGAGTATCAATTAAGCTTATGAATGCTTATGAGATAAAAAAACCTCTCCATTCACTTCATAAATTTAATGAGTTGCAAAAATTTAGTGAGATTAAAAGCTTTTTAGATGATGGAAAAAACCTATCTTTAATTTCAGATGCTGGAACACCACTTATATCTGACCCAGGAGTTCATATTGTTCCAAAACTACTTGAAGAGGGATACTCTATTGTTCCTATTCCAGGTGCATCTGCAATTTTACCTGCAATTCAACTATCTGGAATGGTTTATAAGGATTTCTACTTTGTAGGATTTTTACCAGAAAAAAGAGAGCTTTTTTTTAAATCAATTGAGAATTTGAATATTCCCATTTTTATATATGAGTCACCACATAAAATAGAGAAAACACTTCAATCAATTATGGAGTATTTTGGTGATATTGATGTATCAATTATTCGGGAAATTACAAAACATTTTGAAACTCGATATTTTGGAAAAATCTCAACATTAATAAAAGAGGAGTTTAGAGGTGAAATTGTGTTGGCATTTATTCCTCCTAAAATAGAGATTGAGTATGATTGGATAAAAATGGGTGAACCTTATAAAAAAGCTGGATTCTCAACAAAAGATATCTCTAAAATATTATCAATCCAAACTGGAGTTGGTAAAAATGAGATATATCCATTTTTTTCAAAAAATTAGCTTATTAAACTTGAAATTATAATTAAAATTGTTTACAATTTACCAAATTAAGGTCAGGTAGGGGGCATGGCAGAAGAACAAAAAACAATGATATCAAAAAACCCACTTCTTGAGTTTGAACAGAGTAACTCAAAAAAGGGGAGTGCAGTTCTTATTGAAATTGAGGGATCTGATATTGGTCGCTCATTTAAAATAGTGAACAATATGGTTTTAATTGGACGTTCAGATGCTTGTGATGTTGTTTTAGCATCTGACTCTGTTTCAAGAAAACATGCTGTAATTCAAAAACATAATGGAGATTATATAATTTTTGATAATGGTTCAACAAATGGACTATATGTTAACTATCAAAAAGTTAAATCTCAAATTTTAAAAGATTCCGATACAATTAGAATTGGTGCATATGTTTTTAAATTTCTTGAATCAGAAAATGTTGAAGCTCAATATCATGAAGAGCTTTATCATCTTAAAAACTATGATGCTCTTACACACATATACAATAAAAGATATTTCACAAGTCGCCTTGAGTATGAGTTTGAACGAGTGAATCGATATGGAAAATCACTCTCATTTATAGCACTTGATATAGACCATTTCAAACTTGTAAATGATAATTATGGCCATTTAGCAGGTGATTTTATTCTATCTGAATTTGCAAACCTAATATCTCAACAAATTAGAAAAACCGATATTTTTGGGCGAGTTGGTGGAGAGGAGTTTGCAATTTTAGCACCAGAAACAGAGAAAAATGGTGCAATAATTCTTGCAGAAAAAATCAGAAAAATTATTGAGCATAATCTATTTACCTATAACAAGCAGAATATTCCAATAACAACAAGTTTAGGAGTTGCAGCAGTATCAGATTTTGATAGAACTCCAACTGTAACTGAGTTTATTTCATATGCAGACAAGCTTTTATATAAAGCAAAACAAAATGGAAGAAATCAGGTTCAATTTTAGATATGACCTCTATAAAAATACTCCCATCAAATATTATTAACAAAATTGCAGCAGGAGAGGTTATTGAGCGTCCTGCATCCATTTTAAGAGAGCTTTTAGATAACTCAATTGATGCCCATTCAACACATATTGAGATAGTTATTGATGAAGCAGGAGTAAAAAAACTTGCAATTATAGATAATGGAACCGGAATCTCTGAAACCGATTTAAAATTGGCTGTTTTAAGACATGCAACAAGTAAAATAGAGAGTGAAGATGATCTATTTTCAATAAATACTCTTGGTTTTAGAGGTGAAGCTCTACCATCAATTGCATCTATTTCAAAATTTACAATATCATCAAAAACAGAGGGGCAAGATTTAGGATTTAGAGTATCTATAGAGGGTGGTGAAACCATTGAGGAGTCTCCTATTATAATGAATAAGGGGACATCTATTGTAGTTGAGGAGCTTTTTTATAATGTTCCTGTTAGAAGAAAATTTCTGAAAAAAGAGCACACAGAGTTTTCATATCTTTATGAGCTTTTTAATAGATATGCTATATTTTATCATAATATCTCTTTTGATTTTTATAAAAATGGTAAAAAGATTCTTTCACTACCTCAACAAACTCAAATAGAGCGAATAAAAGAGGTATTTGGTAGTGAAATTGCAGAGTCTCTTTTTGAAATTTCAGATAACTCTATAGATTTTAAAATTGGTGGTTTTATTGGTAAACCAGAGTTATCATATAAAACAAATAGTAATATCTATATATTTTTAAATGGTAGATTTATTAAAGATAAAACTATTTTAGTTGCTATATCAAAAGCCTACTCTAATTTGATGGAGCATGGAAAATACCCATTTATTACCCTTTTTTGCAAAGTAAATCCATCATTTATGGATGTTAATGTTCACCCACAAAAAGCGGAAGTTCGATTTAATGATACAAATAGGGTTTTTTCATTTGTTTATCACACAATCATAGATACTTTATCAAAAACCCCTTGGGTTAAAAAAGAGATTGTTGCTTATACAACAAAAAAAGATGAAAACAACATAAAAAATGATTTTTTAGAAAATAAAAAGTTTTTTAATAACAAAAATAGCTTTGAATTAAGCGAAAATATAGATTCTTTAGAAAATCAACTCCAACATAAAAATGAAATCGATAAAACAAATAGTTCACAACAATTTACTCAAAAGCATTTTAACTACTATTTTCCAGAACAACTTAATAAAGAAAACAGTATTGATAACTCAAAAACATCTAATCTAAATAATAAAGATACTGAATCCCCTTTTTTAAGAGATATTATTAAAGAAAGCCTTTTTATTAAAGACCCAAATTTTAATAATCAAAATATAACTAATACTAGTAATAATCCAACAGCACTATTCTCTAATCTTATTGTTATTGGACAGATATTTTCAACATATATTGTTTGCCAAAGCTCCGACTCTCTTATTTTAATAGACCAACATGCTGCTCATGAAAGAGTTGGCTATGAGGAGCTTTTAAAAAATTATCGTGAAAAAAAGAGGCACTCTGAAGAGCTTTTAATTCCCATTCTTTTAGAATTAACCTTTGATAAAATAGCTATTTTTGAGGAGTATTTATCAATTTTTGATGAAATGGGATTCTCAATTACCCTTTTTGGGAATAAAACATTAAAAATCGAGAGAGTTCCCTCTATTTTTGTTAATAGTAAAATCACTAAACTTATTCTAGAGATTATTGAAGAGCTTCAGACAACAGGATTCTCATCAAGATATGAGGAGAGAGTTAGAGAGATTTTTTCAAGAATTGCTTGCCACTCTGTTGTTAGAGGTGGTGACTCTATGAATAATTATGAGATATACTCACTTTTAAAAAAAATGGATGAAATTGATTTTTCTGCTCATTGTCCACATGGTAGACCTGTTTATTTCAAAATTCATATCTCTGAAATTGAGAAAAAGTTTCATAGAGGATAGATTTTTAAAATAAAAATATGATTTTATATAAAAATTATAAATATATTTTTTGTAGTAAAAAGATTTAGTTTTTTTGTAGTAAAAAATTAAATAAATATGATATAACACTATTTATTTTATGAGGTTTTATGAGAAAAATTCTAATTGTTGATGATAAACCAAGTATGAGAAAAATGTTAAAAACAAATTTAGAGATAGAGGGTTATCAGATTTTTACTGAAAAAAGTGCACTTGAGGCATCTCAATCATTTAAAGATGAGTATGATTTAATTATATCTGACCTTAAAATGGATGGAATGAGTGGTATTGAATTTTTAAAATTTTTAAGAGATAATGAGATTCAAACTCCATTTATTCTTATGACAGCTTATGCTAAAATAAAAGATGCAGTTGAGGCAATGAAACTTGGAGCAACCGATTTTATTGAAAAACCATTTGAAATGGATGAGTTGCTTTTTTTAATTAAACGCTCAATAAAACTTCATGATGATGCAGAGGAGAATCATATTTTAAAAGCCTTTACATCTCGCTCTAATGAAGAGATAAATATTGTTGGAAACTCTGAATGTTTGAAAAAAACAGTCTCAGTGGTTGAAAAAGTTTCAGCAACAGATAGTGCAGTTCTATTAACAGGTGAGAGTGGAACAGGAAAAGAGATTTTTGCAAAATATCTTCACTACAAATCAAAAAGAAGAGAACATCCATTTGTTGCAATAAACTGTGCAGCAATTCCTCCTCAACTTATGGAAGCAGAGCTTTTTGGTTATGAAAAGGGGGCTTTTACTGGTGCAGACAGTAGAAAAATAGGTCTTTTTGAGATTGCTAAAGATGGTACTATTTTTCTTGATGAGATTGGAGAGCTACCTTTTGAGGTTCAATCTAAACTACTAAGAGTTTTACAAGAGAGAGAGTTTTTAAGAGTAGGAGGGGTTAGAGCAATAAAAACAAATGCAAGAGTTGTATCAGCAACAAACCAAAATCTTCAACAACTTATTGAGGATAAAAAGTTCAGAGATGATCTTTACTATAGAATCTCTGTAATACCAATAGTTATACCATCATTGAAAGATAGAAAAGAGGATATTCCACTTCTTATTGAGTATTTTATTGATAAATACTCAAAAGATTTAAATTTAAGAGATATTAAACTCTCTTCACAAGCAAAAGATGTTTTAGAAAATTATAACTATCGAGGAAATATTAGACAACTTAAAAATATGATAGAGAGAGCTGTTATATTATCTGAAAACAATACAATAACTATTGATTCAATAGGCTTATCTAAAGCTGAGATTCCAATAAAAGAGAGTAAACCATCATTTGAATTTTCAGAGGAGATGACTCTTCAAGAGGTTACAGAGATAGTTATAAGAGAGGTTGAGTCTAAACATATTGAAAAAATTTTAAAAAAAGAGGTTTGGAATCGCTCAAATGCAGCAAAAAAACTTGGTGTTAGTTATAAAACACTTCTAACAAAAATAAAAGATTACAATTTAAATCCTTAGATTCTAGAAGTTTTTAATACTCAACATTTGCACCAATAAGATATAATCCACCAACTCTCTCAGTATATCCAAACTCTTTTATTTTAGAGTTTAATATATTTCTACCATTAAAATAGAGCTCTAATTTTTCAGTAATATCATAAGAGACTCTTCCATTTAGAATAAATTTTGATGATATATCCACCTCTCCATAAATATGTGAAAATTTATGAGAGCTATAGTAGTATGGATTTATATTGATATTTAATTTTCTAATTGGAGAGTAGTTTAAATATCCACCACCATAAAACTTTGGTGTAGATTTATGCTCTTTATCAACTAAACTAGTTGACTTATAGTTCATTAAAAAATTCTCATTATGATTCTCTAAATCGGTTTTTTGAAAAGTTCCAAATATTTTTATTTGAAATTTATTAGAATTAAATGCAATATTTGCTGTTATACCATACTGTTTAGCAATTAACTCCATATTTTGAAACTTCAGTTCTCCCCTTCCAACTCCATCAATCACAACAAATCCACCAGTAACTGCAAGATGATCATAATCTTTTGCTTTTGTATAAAAACCCTCTAACTCAAACTCAACATTAAAAATATTAAATCTTAATCCACCCTCAATCATATCCATTGTCATTAAATTTAGATTCTCATTACCAAGATAGGCTTGAGGTGAGTTTTCATCTCTATTAATTGCAGACCAAAAGATATCTGTTAGAAATGGATTTCTATTTGCTCTTGAGTAGAGTGCTCTTAATAGGAGAGAGTTACTAAATTTAACTGTTGTAGCAAATTGATAGGTGATATTATACTCCTCACTGTAGTTAAATTTATCAATACGACCAGCTCCAATTAATCTTAATTTATCAAAAAGAGTAAACTCTCCTCTAAGTGAAAAAGCAACATTATCCATTAATGCTTCAGCATCAGAACCACTACCAAAACCTTCACCAATATAAGAGATTCTATTATATGTTAAAGATGGTCTTAAATTTAGTGTGTTATAAGTAAATGTGTAATCAATAGAGGAGTTTAAAACAGATACATCATTACTATATAGTGGATAGTTTAATACATCTTGACTACCCCATAGATATGAAACTCTTGCAACAAAGTCATTAAATATGTAGCTTTTAAAATCAACATATCTTGTATCAGAGATATATGTAACAAGTGTACTTGCAAATGTCTCTACAAATGCTTTTTGAACCTCGGAACTTTGTGCTCCCATTGCAAAATCAAATGTAAAATGTTTAGTTAAATCATAATTTACAAAACCATTAAATCCCTGTTTTCTAACTGATACCTCTGGATGTGGAAAAACTATCTTTGTTAAATTCACCTCATCTAATGTTTTTAGTTGATGATTTATACTTTTAATACTACCTGCACTATCGGCCCAACCACCACCAATACCATTACTCCAAGACCAATATGTTTTATCGAATCGGTTTCTCTCCTGCATATTTCCAGATAAAGTTATTGCAATTTTATCTTTTTGATATCCTGCAATTCCATTTGCAAAAAGGGAGTTTCCATTTCCATAACTCACATTTACTTTGCTAAATGATGAATTTTTTTTATTAACCCTTTTTGTAATTATATTCATAACTCCAGCAGCTGCATTTGGTCCATACATTGCAGAGGATGCACCTCGAATAATCTCAATTCTATCAATATCATTTATATCAATAGGTAGTGCCTCCCAAAAAATTCCTCCATTAAGATAGTTATAAACAACTCTATTATCAATCATAAGTAAAGTTATTGAGTTTGTTGCAAAGGGTAAAAAGGAGTTTGGTGGAACATTATCAAATCCCCTAATATGTATATCAAAGTTTCCAGCAGTCTGTTCTCTAACAATCATTCCAGGGATTAATCGTAATGCCTCTTGAATTGATGTTGCTCCTGCTTTTTTAATCTCATCATAAGTTAAAACTGTTGTTGATAGTGGTGCATCAAAAATAGACTCCTCTTTACCTGATGCCAATTTTACCTTTATTATGGATTTCTCATCAACAAATATTGCCAACTCCTCTGCAAAGAATTTTTCATCCTCTGTAGTTTTTTTACTATTTGAAGATAAATTTTCATCTCCCCATAATTTAATAGTTTGTGGCTCATTTTTAGATGCAAAACCATTTTGTGATTTATCCTCAATATCAATAACCTCAATATAGTAGAGAATCTTATCTCCAAGCAAAGCATCTGTTGGGATTACTGCTTTATAAGAGCCCTCTTCAGGTAACATCTCTTTTGTGTTCCAATTTTTATCTTGTGGTTTTTTATAGTGAAGAAGAATATAGTTTACTCGTTCAAAATCTAACACATTGGCAGTTAAAACAACTGCTTTTGTTTTTTCTGCTTTTGATGTTGCTTCATGAATAACTCTTACATCTGAAGCAAAGAGATTTAATGATATAATTAAAAACATTAAAGTTAATTTCGTTATTAATAACATAATACTCTCCTTCTAAAAATCTAATTCATCTATTATAATAACAAAATAGATATTTAAAGTAAAATTCTTGTTATTTTTTTATGTAATATTGAAGTTTTCTATAGATTTATTACTCTGTTTTATTCATTTTTTTTGTAGTTGTTTTTCTTAAAATCAAATAAATCTTAAATTCAAATCTAAAAATATCTCTTTTAAACAACAAAAAATCAAATTTCTAATTATGCAGGTAAAATGTATGATTTTATTTTAGAAAAATTAATATTATACCAATTTAAACATCTGTTTACACGATAAATCAAATTGCTTTTTATTTTTTTATCAATAACAAAAAACATAATATGTTGAATTAGTTTTATTAAATGGCGTTATTTAATCTAGAATATAAACTCTAGGGTTTACAGGGATTCCATACTTTCTAACTTCATAATGAAGATGAGGTCCACTACTTCTTCCAGAGTTTCCAAGAAAGGCAATTATATCGCCTTTCTTTATTTTATCTCCCTTTTTAACACTATATCGTTGAAGGTGGGCGTATCGGGACTCTAAATCATATCCATGAGAGATGATAACAACATGACCATAACCTCCCTGTTCTCCAGCAAAAGTAACAACTCCGGCACCACTTGCCTTTATTGGAAGACCCTCATTATTTGCAATATCAATTCCCTCATGAAATCTTGTTTCATTTGTAAATGGATCTGTTCTTGGACCAAATTCAGATGAAAGCCAACCTCTTACAGGCCAGATAGATGGTGTTGATAAAAGCATATCGGTTTTTTCAAAAACAAATCCATAACTACTAATAACTGATTTTGATAGTTTCTCTATCTCCTCATTTAAAATAATTTCAAAAGAGCTTAATAACTCGATTGTTCCATTTAAACTGTATTTTAAATTATTACTTATGAGATAATCCCCTTTTTTTTCTGAAAAAAGTGTCTCAAAGTCTGTTTTATTTAGTGATTTCGTATTACTGTTTGATATTCCACCTGTTGGAAACTCTGATGATGAGTCAAAAAGATTTTTAATTCTTGAGTAGTATATTTTTGTTTGAAGAAAGTTAAACTGCAGAATGTTAAATTTATTCTCTAAATGCTCTATTTTCTGATTTAATCTATTTTGTTCTCCAATTTTATCAAAAGAGGCAAACTCTTTATTTGTATAAATTTTTTGAAATTTAAAAAATTTATACCCAAAAAAAAATGCTGCCCCACCTAAAGATAGAAGCAGCAAAATATTAATAAAAACAATTTTTTTCAACAAAGATGAGGAAAATCGATATTTTTTTACACTCCCTCCGCTTTGGTGAGGTATAATTACAACATCAAAAAGATTCTTTCGCTTTTTTTCAGCCAACTCTATAACACCGTTTTAGTTGTTGCAGCTTTTTCAATTCTTCCTGATTTAAGACAACGTGTACAAACCATAACGGAGAAAGTTTGACCAACAATTTTAACATTAACTCTTTGTAAATTAGGAAAAATTCTTTTTTTTGATCTATTCTTTGCATGACTCACATTGTTTTTTGTTTGAGTCCCTTTTCCACAAACGATACACTCTCTTGCCATCTCAATCCTCATAAAAAAAACATTAAGATTATATTTATATAACAAAATAGAGAAAAAATCAAGGATTAATAACTTTTTCTATATTATAGCAAAAAATATTTGAAATAGATAGTAAATCATGTATAATTTTTTTTTGTGGAGGAGTATGGATAGAATAAAAGGGGGATATATTGAAGGAGTTGTATCTGTTGTTGTTAATACAGCCCTTTTTGGTTTGAAAATGTGGGCTGGAGTTATAACAAACTCACTTGCATTAACGGCAGATGCTTGGCATACTTTATCCGATTCATTAAGTTCAATTGTTGTTATTATTGCAACAAAACTATCATCAAGAAAGGCAGATAAAGAACATCCATTTGGTCATGGAAGATGGGAACAGATATCAGCTATTTTTATTGGTGTTTTTCTTGCAATAATTGCTTATGATTTCATGAAAGAGTCTTTTATAAGTTTTAGTAATAAAAAATCTACAAATTTTGGAACAATTGCGATTGTTGTTACTATAATATCCATCATTGTAAAAGAGGCATTAGCACAATATGCTTTCTATATTGCTCGAAAAACTAATAATACTGCAATTAAAGCAGATGCATGGCATCATAGAACTGATGCTTTTTCATCTGTTGTTGTTTTAGTTGGAATATTTTTTGGAAAATATTTCTGGTGGATTGATGTTTTATTAGGTGGAGTTATATCACTTT
>DYRY01000009.1:24491-34369 GCA_020718465.1 Anaeromyxobacter dehalogenans
TTGAACCAACAAATTTTAATCATAAATTAGATTAATAAGCTATTTTTTTGTTTTAATAACTGAAATATGTTAAAATAAGTTTTATTTTATTGGGTTTAGAGTGAAAAAGCTATTAATTCTTTTTATATTACTTTTTAATATCTCTATATTTGGAGAATCAATAACAATTTCAGGTATGTTTAGATATAAAGATGTTGTAACATTAAAAAAAACAGTGGATAAGGAGATTTTTATTTTTTTAGATTCAATTGGTGGAGAAATAGAGACTCTATTTGTTTTTTTAGAGGAGTTAAATAAAAAAAAGGAGAGTGGGGTAAAAATTTATACCATTATTGATGAAGATTCAAGTTGTTTATCTGCCTGTTTTTTTATTCCACTTTTTTCTGACACTGTTTTTTATAAAAATCCAATAACATTAGGGGCATTTACTCCACTTTCTCAACAAACATATAAAAAATATAAAAATAAATTTCTCTATTTTTTCTCAATATTAGAGAGAAAAAATGGTATACCATCAAAAAGATATATTAATTTTTTTCTTAATGGGGAGCTTTTCTCTCCAACTGAAATTGGTAGTATATCAAATAAATATGTTAAATTTGAGAGTTTTAATGATATATTTTACCATTTTGATGATAAAAAAGAGATTAATAGAGATAAAAATCTCTCATTAGTAGAGAGAATTATAATATCTCCTAATTTTGCTTTTATTTTTTCAAATATATTTTTTATAATACTAATTTATACTGTTTTTGTTGCACAAAGCTGGTTTTTTTCAACAATAGCATCAATAATATTGCTTATAAATGGATACTTTTTTCTAATTTTTCCCATAAATTTTAATTCACTTTTTGCAATATTTTTAACACATTTAATACTTGTTTATAAACACTACTCAAAAATATCAATATTTTTAACACTATTCTCTTTTACTCTTTATATTTTAAGCTCTATAACATTTGTAAATCCAACTAATTTGAACTACTATCTTGATATGGGATATCGAACATCAATAGTTTTAATTGTTGGATTATATATAACTCTTTTTATGATTTATAAATTATCATTATCAATTTTTTCAAAAAGATTTCTACTTTTTAAAAAAGAACAAAATGATTTCCTTTTTAAAGATGGTGAGATTATTGATAAAGATGGAGAGAGTTTAATGCTTTTTAATGGAGAGTATTTTAATTATCAATCAAAAAATAGATTATCAAATGGAGATAAAGTTACTATTATATCTTATAATAACTTAACTCCAATTGTTGAGAGAGTTGAGTAAAAGTAGTAGCATTTTAATTAAGAGAAATGGTACAATTTAATCAAAAGAGTCTATTTTTAACTCTATTTTTTTATCAAATTCTAAAATTGAATCACTTTTTTGTTCTAAAACTTTATCATTACTAAAATTATTATCTTTTGTGTTAATATCTGTTAGTAAATCAGAACCATAATCATTTGATTTTGAATTAAGATTAGGAGTTATTAATAAATCAGAGCTATAATCATTAAAATTTCTATTTTTTTCTGAAAAGTTACTATTTAATTCAAGAAAAACAGAGTGTTGTTGAGAATATTTTTTTACTATATCAATTATATTCTCATTTTCTAAAGTTTCTTCTATTGAGATATTAAAAGTGTTAATCTCAAAATCCTCATAATTAAAATCTTCAAAGTATTCTAATGTTGCATCTTCAATAATATACTCCAACTCATTTTCATATTTTGTTATAGATTGAATCCACTCTAAAACTCTAAAAAGTAGTATAGTTTTAGAGAACTCTAAACTCCTATATTTTGATTTTGTTTGAATATTAATATTATATTGATTTCCTCTAAACACAATACTCTCTTTTAAAGAAAATTTAGACTCTATTTGATTTAAATCACTATCTCTGATAATATCCAAATAGACAAAAGAGTTGTCATTCATTTTATTAATTTCATCAATAACAACATTTTTAAGGGCCTTAATTCCATTAATTGAGAAACTTCTTATTGAATTAAATCCAACTTTATCTGCAATTAAATCATCAATATCATACTCAAGATATGATACAAAATCCTCTATCTTCTCATCATCAATATCTGTTTGGACAAAAAGAATAATTTTTATTGGGTCATATTCATTATCATTATCATTATCATTATCATTATCATTATCATTATCATCTTCTTTATGCTCAATAATTTCAAGCATTTCAATTGCATCAATATGCTCTGTTCGATGTTTAATAGCCTGTTGAAATGACTGTTTTGCATTATCCATATCATCCATTTGATTAAAATATATTAACCCAATTTGATAAAAAATATCTGCAACTTTATCAGAATTTGCTGATTTTGATACAAGAGAGTTAAGTATATCAATAACATCATCCCATCGATTTTGTGACTTAAATATACTTAGTAATTGATATATTGTTTCTTCATCATCAGGGTTATTTGCTAGAGTGTTTTTAAATTGCTCCTCTAATTTTTCAAAATCTTCTTCATTATAATCTTTTAGAAGTTGAAAATCCTGTGTTCCTAAAAATTTGCTTGTAAATGGCTCTGTATTATCAAAAATATTATCATGAATTTGAAAAACAGAGAGTTTTACAACATTTTGAGAACTATTTTTGTTATCATTACTATTTTTTTTATCATTATTACCAGATTTTGGGGAGTTAAAAGAGCTATTTTTAGCATCTTTTAAACTTTTTAGATAATTTTCTTTGTTTTTTCTTTGAGTTTTTAATATTTTTAAGACAATTGGTATATCAATAACAATAAAGCCAATAATGAAAATAATTATAAATAATGTCATTTGAACCTCAAAAATTAATGAAAATAGCTACTATTGTATGAAACAAAGTGTGCTTATGATACCAAAAAATAGAGTCACATTTCAAGAATTTAAATATATTTATTTTAATAAATTTTTAAAACAAAATATAATATTTTAAAACCAATATTTGTTTGATATTTATTTTAAATTATTATAAACTCCTATTGTATTAATTTATTTGGAGTTTTTATGAAGAAAATAGTGGTTTTTTTAGGAATAATGTTTTTATTATCTAGTTGTGCAGCATCTCCAGCTTTAAAATCTTTTGAACCATCCTCCTATAGTACTTCAAATAGTAGAGAGTCTGTTCAAGTTGCATCAACCAGATCATTTTCTGATAAATCAATAAAATCAGAAACTGAAGTTAAAGATAGAATGGTTATTATCACAACATATCTAACTTTAGAGAGTGATAATCCAGAGTTAACAACAGAAAAAATTTTGGAAATTCCACCAAAATATAAAGGATATATCACCAACTCTACTAGTAAAAGTGCCTCAATGAGAATCCCAGCAGATAAATTTGTACAGGCATTAGATGAGATTAAAAAATTTGGAGAGGTAACTGCTCAATCAGTTTATGGAGAGGATGTTACAACAAGATATCTTGATACACAAATTGCTCTTGATAATGCACATAAAGCTAGAGATAGATATTTAACTCTTCTTGAAAAAGCAGAAAATGTTCAAGCAGCACTCCTTGTTGAAAGAGAGTTAGAGAGATTAAATAGAGAGTTAAATCAATTAGAGGGACAATCAAAATACCTTCAACACCTAACTCAATACTCAACTCTTCATATTACAGTAGAGAAGGATGTTACTCCTGGACCTGTTGGCTGGATTTTTTATGGATTATACAAAGCAGTTATTTGGCTTTTTATTTGGGAATAAAACTAAATTACATCAAAAAATGTTAACTTTACAATCATAAAAAGTTTAGTCAAAAAGAAATTTGTTATCAATATAAAAATAAAAAGAGTTTGAACTGTTGATGTTGTTGATTTTCCAACAGACTCAGTTCCATACCCTGCTCTAAAACCATTTGTACAACCAATAATTGCAATAAGATATCCAAAAACAGTAGACTTTACTAAACTATGTAATATATCACTATTTTTTAATGTTTTCTTTGCCACAGTTAAAAAAGTTTGTGGATCTAAACCATACTCAAGAAGTGCTACTAATGCTCCTCCAAGATGTGCAATAATATCAGCAGAGATTGTTAAAAGTGGTAAAATAAAAATAACAGCAATAACACGAGGTAAAATCAGTTTTTTTACAGGATCTCCCCCTAAAGCTCTTATTGCATCTATTTGATCTGTTACTTTCATTGATGATATCTCTGCTGCAAAACCACTAGCAATTTTTCCACCAACTAAAAGAGCAATAAAAGCAGGTCCTAACTCTCTTACCATTGCAAGAGCAACAAGTTGTGGAACCTGATCAACAACTCCATACTGTTTCATACCATAAGCAAACTGAAGGGTTATAACCATACCAACAAAAGCACCAACAATCAAAGAAAGAGGTATTGATTTTACTCCAGCTACATATAGTTGCCGAACAATCTCTTTTCCCTCAAATGGCAGCTTAAAAAATGAGCGAATCACATTTTTACTCATAATTAAAAAAGCACCAACAAATTCAAAAAAATCTACACCCTTTTTTCCTAATTTTTGCAACATTATTAAACCTTGAATTTAAAAAGATAAATAATACAAAATCTCTTTTTTCTCAACTACTCAATAACAATATTAATATTAGAACCTTTTAAAATTTTAAACTCTTTAACCCTCTCATTGAAAAAAATACTATTTAATTCAAATGAACTCTCTGGAGAGATTAAAATTAAATCATAAAGACAACCATCTTTTTTAAATACATACCCCTCTATTTTTCTTAAAACACCATCCATTTTTGCAGTTATAATAGAGTGTAAGCCCTCACGCCCTTCAATATTGATTTTTTCAGATAACTCTATTTTTTTATCCCTAAAACCAATAAGAAGATGCATTCTTAAAACTTCAAGTGAAACATCAGAGGATTTTTTGCATTTTCCATTAACATATATAACAGCATGACTATTTTTATTATAAAAGGCTAAATTTACTGTTTCAACCTCTATAGCTTTCCACTCTTCTGGAAATAGACCTATAACATATTTTAATTCTGAGTTTTTATAAATACCATCAAGAAAAAAACCACTACTACTTTTAGTTGTTGCACAACTGATTAACAATAGTATTAATATAAAAATGTATAAAAATCTCATTAAATCCCTTATTAAAAAAAGAATCAATTCAACATCCAACTTTCATCATTCATACATACTACTTTAGAAAAATAGTTTAATTCCCTAAATTGAGCTAAAATAGGCTCCATATTTCCAACCATAACAACTATTTGTTTTTCAGGAGAGAGAAGTTTTGATAGAACATTTTGTATAAAATTAGGTTCTAAACTCTCTATTTTTTC
Source organism: Anaeromyxobacter dehalogenans (assembly GCA_020718465.1). Taxonomy (GTDB): domain Bacteria; phylum UBP6; class JAFGXH01; order JAFGXH01; family JAFGXH01; genus JAFGXH01. Next base: position 29,797 of record DYRY01000009.1, read on the forward strand.
CAAATACTGTTGATAAAAATTCTCTGGATATCCATAAATTTCACTATTTATAAGAGCATTCATTTTTCTTAAAAGTGTTGAAAATTTAAAATAGGAGCGTTTTACTATTTTTTTAATAGTAAAATCTAAATTTTTTTGAGATATCTCTGTTGATAACTCTTTTTTATAAAGCTCCATTAGATATGTAAAAGATTCAACTGTTTTATCTGTAAATGGTGCATACTCCATTGAGAATGTTGTTGCATGGTGATATGTTGTTATCTCTGATTGAGCATAATAACTCCAACCTCGCTTTTCTCGTATCTCTTGAGCCATTAGTGATGTAAAATCCCCTCCAAAATATTTATTGAAAAGCATTAGAATATATATATCTTTTTTTATAGGTGGAATTGATGTTTGACCAAGAAGAATCTGTGTTTGAGTTCTATCTGGTTTATGATAGTAGTATAACTCAAGTCCTTGTGGTTCATATAGATCAATTTTTTCACTTATCTCTGTATTAGGAGATGTTTTTTCTGATTTTTCATTAAATTGAATTTGTGATAGAGTTTTATCCATGAAAGATAGTTCATCCTTATCATAATCCCCTGAAATGGTTATAAAAAAAGGTTTCTCTCTTAAAATTTTAATATACCTATCCAAATCTGATATTGTTATTTTTTTTAGAGAGCTTTTAGTTCCTGTTGATGGAAGCCCATAGTTTTTTCCTTCAAATAAAATGTATGAAAATATTGCAGCAGAGAGATATGAGTCATCCTCTTTTATCATTACAAGCTGATCTAAAGCTCTAGCTTTTGCAATTTTAAACTCCTCTTTATCCCACTCATACTCTTTAAAAAGAAGTGAGTATAGAATCTGTAGAAATTTATTGAAATTCTCCTTTGAAACATTTCCTAAAAAAGAGAGTTCATCACCAGAGGCAATCATTTTTAAAGATGCCCCTATTGAGTCAAGCTCTCTATCTATAAAATCTTTTTGAAACCCTCTATTTCCTCTAAAAATCATGTGTGATAGAATTGAGTATATCCCTTTTTTTTCTATAGGCTCCTCAATAACACCAGATCTAAAAACAAGTGCAAAATGTATTATTGGAACGGAGTTATCTTTTATACCATAAATAGGTATACCATTTGAGAGGGTTTTTTGATCTTTTTTATACTCGAAGTTTATCATAAATCTCCAATAAAAATCTTACTACAAATTGTTGTAAGAGATAATAAAATAATATATAAAGGAAAAAAAAGCAATTGATAATTGAGAATTCTTGGCTATTTTATAAAAAAACTTCTAATTACTCTTACAATCTATTTTATAAAAAGTTCCCATTTTTAATAAAAAACCATCAACCTCTTGAAGTGGAACAGATATTATAAAATTAACACTCTCTAAATAGTTCTCTTCTAAAATTTGAGCTCGAAAATTCTGAAAAACATGTTTTAATGTTTTAATATCACTATATTCCGATTTTATTGAGTATCTCTCTGTATATTCAACTTTTATTTTTTCTGCAACATCTAAAACCCCTTTTGTTGCATTTGTATATGCCTTAACCAGACCACCAGGACCAAGTTTTACTCCTCCAAAATATCTTACAATAATAACAAGAGTATTCGTTAACTCCTCATGTTTTATCACACTATATATTGGCTCTCCTGCGGTTCCTGATGGTTCACCATCATCACTATATTTAAAGTGACCATTTCCAAAATCATCCTCTAAAATATAGGCAAAACAGTGATGTCTTGCATCATAATATTGTTTTTTAATCTCTAAAATATAGTTATCTGCCTCTTCTTTTGAGGATACTGGATATAGATGCCCTATAAATCTTGAACCTTTTATTTTATCTATTTCAAATTCTGCTTTCTCTTTTACTGTTTTATAAAAAAACTTCATAAAAACCTCTTTACTATTATAAAAAGAATTTATAAAACTCTTTATTTGTTTTATAAAAAAAGTTTACAAGATTCTTTGCTTTTATAAAAATCTCTCACAAAAAATAATATTAGCCTAATTTATTCTCATTATCAACATCAATATAAATATCTTGCATTTTAGAGAGTTGATAAATATAATGTGAAAAGATTTGATATGATTTTAAATCTAAACATCTCTGTTTTTATAGATAAAATAGAGATTTTATAATCTATAAGGAGTTTTATGATAGAGTCAGATCAATTAGTTTTGGGTGGTGTAAAATTTAGTAGTCGACTGTTTATTGGCACAGGAAAATATCCTCAAAAGCAGATGCTACCAGATATTATAAAAGCAAGTGGAACAGAGATGGTAACTGTTGCACTAAGACGTGTTGATTTAACCTCTCCCAATGAAAATATATTAGACTACATTGATAAATCTTGCACACTTTTGCCAAACACATCGGGAGCAAGAGATGCAACTGAGGCTGTAAGGATTGCACGGCTTGCAAGAGCTGCTGGAATGGGAAATTTTATTAAAATTGAGGTGATATCAGACCAAAAATATCTTCTTCCTGATAATTTGGAAAGCATAAAAGCAACAGAGATTTTAGCAAAAGAGGGTTTTATCGTTTTACCATATATGAATCCTGATTTAATGGATGCAAAAAGATTTGAAAATGCTGGTGCGGCAGCAATAATGCCTCTTGGTGCACCAATTGGAACAAATAAGGGTTTACGAACAAAAGAGATGATAGAGATTTTAATAAGAGAATCTAAAGTTCCTATTATTGTTGATGCAGGAATTGGTACTCCTTCACAGGCTGTTGAGGCAATGGAGATGGGAGCAGATGCTGTTTTAGTAAATACTGCAATTGCCTCATCAGAGAATCCGATTTTAATGGCAAAAGCCTTTGGATTAGCTGTTAAATCAGGAAGATTAGCATTTTTAGCTGGAAGAGGAGATATATCAACTTTTGCATCTCCATCCTCACCATTAACAGGATTTCTTAATAGTTGATTTTAAAAAAAAGTTTTTTCTTTCTTTTTAATGAACAGTGGGTTTTAACCCACTGAAGATGATATATTGTTTTAATAATTCTCTACTCTAGGAGATTTTATGTCTTTTTATGAATTGGTTAAAAGTTATAATGGTGGTAACTTTTTTAACCAAAATAACTCTAATTTAGGTATAGATAAAATTCTTAAAAAAGAGTATTTAAGTGATTTAGATTTTTGGAAACTACTACAACCAGAGGCTGAAAACTACCTTGAAGAGATGGCTCAAAAGGCTTATAAAATAACAAGGCATCATTTTGGAAAGGCTATTCAGATATTTTCACCACTATATATATCAAATTACTGTGAAAATGGTTGCTTATATTGTGGATATAGATGTGATAGTGGTATTAAACGAAAAAAACTTTCAGAAAATGAGATAATCTCTAACTCAAAAGAGATTTATAAAACTGGAGTTAGAAACATTCTTCTTCTTACTGGTGAAGCTCCAATAAAAACTCCACTATCATATACAATAGAGGCAATAAAATCTATTAAAAATATGTTTCCAATGATTGGTATTGAGATTCATGCTTTAACAGAGGAGGAGTATAAAGAGATTCATGAGGTGGGTGTTAACTATGTAACAATCTATCAAGAGACATATCATGAGGATTTTTATCAAAAGTATCACACAAAAGGGCCCAAAAAAGATTATCATTTTAGATTAGATGCACCTGAAAGAGCTGCAAAAGTAAAAATGGTTGGTTTAAACATTGGAGTATTAGCTGGGTTAGCACCTTTAGAGAAAGATATATTCTTTTTAGGGCTTCATGGTCACTATCTTCAAAAAAAATATCCTGATATAGAGATATCTTTCTCTTTACCAAGATTAAGACCAACAGAGGGAGGATTTGTTTATCATCAAGAGATTATTGACAAAAAATATCTTCAAATGCTTCTTGCCCTTAAAATATGGCTACCACGAGCTGGAGTTACTCTATCAACAAGAGAGTCAGACTCATTCAGAAATAATATTTTACCTTTAGGTATAACAAAAATATCTGCTGGAGTAAAAACATCTGTTGGAGGTTATAGTGATGATGAAAACAATTTAATAAATTCAAAAACATCCACAGAAAACACAGAACAGTTTGAGATTAGTGATATTCGTTCAGTTAAAGAGATATCTGATTATCTTAAATCACATGGTTTTCAACCAGTTTTTAAAGATTGGGAACCTTTATAATATTGTAACAATTCAATTTTTCTTTGATTTTAATATTTTTACTGTAACTATTTTCATGAAATTAAAATGAAAAAAACAGAAATCTATTTGTAATCTTATAGATAAATTATGTCTAATTAATTATATTCTTAAAAGAAAAAAGAGATATTCCTAATCTTTTTTTGTAATTATCTGTTTTTTATGTGGTTATATTTTTGTTTTTTTCAATCTCCTCTATAAAACTCTCAACTGTTTTAATAGATTCTTTTAATTCTACTGTGTATACTTGTGTATTATCAGAGTGAGATGATGGGTTAAAAATTGTTTTTTTGTATGTTTGAAGATTTTTAATGATGTTCTCTAAATTGATTAACTGTTGATTATTTTTTGTTTTGTTAATTGCAATATTTATCATATTATTTAGTTCTAA